>NZ_RHQP01000046.1:0-30732 GCF_003935465.1 Pseudomonas sp. o96-267 | reverse complement strand
TAAATGAGCATTTTGAGGCTGTTTTTAACGACGGCCAGGCAACGCAGATAGTTTTTCAACAGCCTGCTAGCTTGGTGGGGGGGGGGGGCGCGGCCCCCCCCACCAAGACGGTCGTCAGGGATGGTCGGATACAAACAGTTAGTAACGTAAGGGCAGCGTAAAAAGCGGGTAAATGGGCTTTGCTTGACGCCGGCCAGTGCTTATCGTGCCGACTCCCACAAAAAGTGATACAGCGCCTGCCATGTCGAATGCTTCTCCGTCCCCATCGAATTCCTCCCGTCAGTGGCTGATTGGCCTGACGTTGCTCGCCGTGCTGCTTCTGCTGCTGTGGTGGTTCTGGCCGAGTGCGCCGCAAGACCAGCAGACGGGCCGTGGCCGCTTCGGTGACATGGGACCGGTGCCGGTGCGGGTGGCCGAGGTCAAGCAGGGTGAGTTCGCCATCGAGCTCAAAGCGCTTGGCACGGTAACTTCCTACAACACAGTCAACGTACGTTCGCGAGTCGACGGTGAGCTGGTCAAGGTGCTGTTCGAGGAGGGCCAGCAGGTCAAGGCTGGCGACCTGTTGGCGGTGATCGATCCACGTCCTTATCAGGTGGCCTTGCAGCAGGCGCAGGGGGCGCTGCAGGAAAACCAGGCGCAACTGAAGAACGCCGAGCTGGACCTGCAGCGCTACAAGGGACTGTACGACGAAGACAGCATCGCCAAACAGACCCTGGACACCCAACAGGCGCTGGTCAACCAGTACCGTGGCAGTCTGCAGAGCAACCAGGCCGACGTCGCCACGGCCAAGCTCAACCTCGACTTCACCCAGATTCGCGCGCCCATCGATGGGCGTCTCGGTCTGCGTCAGCTGGATATCGGTAACCTGGTCAGCAGCGGTGATACCACCCCCCTGGTGGTGATCACCCAGGCCGATCCGATCGCGGTGATCTTCACCATCCCCGAGGGCGATCTGCCTGCCGTGTTGCAGCGCCGCCGCGACGGCACGACCCTGGCCGTCGAGGCATGGGACCGTGGCGAACGCCTGAAACTGGCCGAGGGCGTATTGGAAAGCCTGGATAACCAGATCGACACCACCACTGGTACGGTCAAGCTCAAGGCGCGCTTCGACAACGCCGAGCAGATGCTCTTCCCCAACCAGTTCGTCAACGCCCGTTTGCGCGTGGAAACCCACACGGCCGCCACCATCATTCCATCCGCTGCGGTGCAGTTCGGCACGCAGGGTACCTTCGTCTATGTCGTGGGTGACGATAACAAGGTGAGCATCCGCGCGGTCAGCATCGTTGCCAGCGACGCTGAGCGCAGCATGGTCAACGAGGGCGTGCAGCAGGGTGAGCGGCTGGTCATGGAAGGTACCGATCGTCTGCGTGACGGTAGCGAGGTGGAAGTGGTCGACCCGAACCTGGTGCAGAGCCCCGACGGCGCGGCTAACGAGCCGGGCGACCGCCAGGGCAAGCGCGATGGCCCTGCACGTCCGGGCGCAGCACGGAACGACGCATGAATATTTCCCGCCCCTTCATTCTGCGGCCGGTTGCCACCACGCTGTTGATGGTGGCGATCTTTCTCAGCGGTGTGATCGCCTATCGTCTGCTGCCGGTGTCGGCGCTGCCGGAGGTGGATTATCCGACTATCCGCGTACTGACCCTCTATCCCGGTGCCAGCCCGGATGTGATGACCAGCGCGGTGACCGCGCCGCTGGAGCGCCAGTTCGGGCAGATGGCCGGACTCAAGCAGATGTCCTCGACCAGCTCGGGCGGCGCTTCGGTGATCACCCTGCGCTTCAATCTCGATGTGTCCCTGGCGGTGGCCGAGCAGGAGGTGCAGGCGGCGATCAACGCGGCGAGCAACCTGCTGCCCGCTGATTTGCCGGCGCCGCCGGTGTACAACAAGGTCAACCCGGCCGATACGCCGGTGCTGACCCTGGCGGTGAGCTCAAAGACGCTGCCGCTGCCGCAGGTCAACGATCTGGTCGATACCCGTCTGGCGCAGAAGCTCGCGCAAACCAGCGGTGTCGGTCTGGTGACCCTGGCCGGTGGGCAACGTCCGGCCGTGCGTATTCGCGTCAATCCCGAGGCGCTGGCATCCTATGGCCTGAGCCTGGCCGACGTGCGCAGCCTGATCACGGCCAGCAACGTCAACCAGCCCAAGGGCAACTTCGATGGCCCGACACGGGTTTCCCAGCTCGATGCCAACGACCAGCTGAAATCGGTTGAGGAATATCGCGAGCTGATCCTCAGCTATCAGAACGGCGCCGCGCTGCGCCTGAAGGATGTCGCCGAGATCATCGACGGCGCCGAGAACGAGCGCCTGGCCGCCTGGGCCAATCGCAATCAGGCGGTGCTGGTCAACGTGCAGCGTCAGCCCGGCGCCAACGTCATCGACGTGGTCGACCGCATCCAGGCGTTGCTGCCGCACCTGACCGAGGGCCTGCCGGCCAGCGTCGAGGTCAAGGTGCTGACCGACCGTACGCAGACCATCCGCGCTGCAGTGCGCGATGTGCAGCACGAACTGCTGCTGGCCATTGCCCTGGTAGTGATGGTGACCTTCCTGTTCCTGCGCAAGCTGTCGGCGACCATCATTCCGTCCATCGTCGTACCGCTGTCGCTAATCGGCACCTTCGGTGTGATGTACCTGGCCGGCTTCACCATCAACAACCTGACGCTGATGGCGCTGACCATTGCCACGGGGTTTGTGGTCGACGATGCCATCGTCATGCTGGAGAACATCGCCCGCCACCTTGAAGAGGGCGAAACGCCGTTCAACGCCGCCCTCAAGGGCGCGCGGCAGATCGGCTTCACCCTGGTGTCGCTGACCCTGTCGCTGATCGCCGTACTGATCCCGCTGCTGTTCATGGCCGATGTGGTGGGGCGGCTGTTCCGCGAGTTCGCCATCACCCTGGCGGTGGCCATCCTGATCTCCCTGGTGGTCTCGCTCTCGCTGACGCCGATGATGTGCGCGCGCCTGCTCAAGGCCGAGAAACCCGGGCAGGAAGGGCGCTTCTACCACGCCGCCGGCGCTTTCATCGACGCCATGATCGAGCGCTATGGCGTGTGGCTGCAGTGGGTGCTCCGGCATCAGCCGCTGACCCTGCTGGTGGCGGTGGCCACCCTGGGCCTGACCGTGGTGCTGTACCTGGTCGTGCCCAAGGGCTTCTTCCCGGTGCAGGACACCGGGGTAATCCAGGGCATTTCCGAGGCACCGCAGTCGATTTCCTTCAGCGCCATGAGCGAGCGTCAGCAACGGCTGGCCGATGTGATCCTGCGTGATCCGGCGGTGGCCAGCCTGTCCTCGTCGATTGGCGTGGATGGCGACAATCCGACCCTCAACAGCGGCCGTCTGCTGATCAACCTCAAGACGCACGCCGAACGCGATGTCACCGCCAGTGAGGTGATCGAGCGTCTGCGGCCGGAGCTGGCGAAAATTCCCGGTATCGAGCTGTATATGCAGCCGGTGCAGGACCTGACCATTGAGGATCGCATCAGCCGCACGCAGTTCCAGTTCACCCTGGAGTCGCCCGACAGCGCCTTGCTGGAAATCTGGACGCCACGACTGGTCGAGGCGCTGCGCAAGCAGCCGGAGCTGACCGATGTGGCCAGCGATTTGCAGAACCGCGGCCTGCAGGTGTACCTGGATATCGACCGCGACGCTGCTGCGCGGCTGGGGATCAACGTCGGCAGCATCGACGATGCCTTGTACGATGCCTTTGGTCAGCGCCAGATCAGCACCATCTACACCCAGGCCAGCCAGTACCGCGTGGTGCTGGAAAGCCGCGATGGCGGGCGTATCGGCCTGGCCGCGCTGCGCCAGATCCATGTCGCCACCGGTGATGGCCAACAGGTGCCGCTGTCCTCCCTGGCGCGCGTCGAAGAGCGTCCGGCCAGCCTGTTGATCAACCATATCGGCCAGTTCCCGGCGGTGACCCTGTCGTTCAACCTGGCGCCCGGGGTGTCGCTGGGCGAGGCGGTCGAAGTCATCGAGCGGGTCGAGCAGGAAATTGGCCTGCCCGGTGGCATCAACACCCGATTCCAGGGCGCCGCCGAGGCCTTCCGCGCATCACTATCGTCGACCTTGCTGCTGATCCTGGCGGCCATCGTCACCATGTACATCGTGCTCGGCGTGCTCTATGAGAGCTATATCCACCCGATCACCATTCTCTCCACGCTGCCATCGGCGGGTGTCGGCGCCTTGCTGGCGCTGCTGCTGACGGGTAACGACCTGGGTCTTATCGCCATCATCGGCATCATCCTGCTGATCGGTATCGTCAAGAAGAACGCGATCATGATGATCGACTTCGCCCTGGAGGCCGAGCGCAATCAGGGCATGGCGCCCGAGGCGGCGATCTACCAGGCGGCGCTGCTGCGCTTCCGGCCGATTCTGATGACCACCCTGGCGGCGCTGTTCGGCGCCGTGCCGCTGATGCTGGCCTCGGGCTCCGGCGCCGAGCTGCGGCAGCCGCTGGGCCTGGTGATGGTCGGTGGCCTGCTGGTCAGCCAGGTGCTGACACTGTTCACCACGCCAGTGATCTATCTGTACTTCGATCGCCTGTCGCGCCGCTTCAGTGGGCGCAGTGCGGCGGGGGTGGCGGTATGAGCGGCGCAGCGCTTTTACTCTCCTCTCCCGTCGGGAGAGGGGCTGGGGGTGAGGGTATGAAGAGTGCCCGAGCGTCAATCGGGGCGCTGTTGCAACCCTCATCCGGCGCTACGCGCCACCTGCTCCCAGAGGGAGAAGGACGGTGAATCTCTCCGCCCCCTTTATTCGCCGCCCGGTGGCTACGCTGCTGTTGAGCCTGGCGATCATGCTGCTCGGCGGCGTTAGCTTCGGCCTGCTGCCGGTGGCGCCGCTGCCGCAGATGGACTTCCCGACCATCACCGTGCAGGCCAGCCTGCCAGGCGCCAGCCCGCAGATCATGGCCTCGACCGTGGCTACGCCGCTGGAGCGTTCGCTCGGCTCGATTGCCGGGGTCAGCCAGATGAACAGCCGCAGCAGCCAGGGCAGCACGCGGATCATGATCCAGTTCGACCTGGACAAGGACATCAACACCGCCGCGCGCGAGGTGCAGGCGGCGATCAATGCGGCGCGTGAGTTGCTGCCCAGCGGTATGCGCAGCATGCCCAGCTACCGCAAGATCAACCCTTCGCAAGCGCCGATCATGGTGCTGTCGCTGACCAGCGACACCATGAACAAGGGCCAGCTGTACGATGTGGCTTCGACCATCCTGGCGCAGAAACTGTCCCAGGTAAGCGGCGTAGGTGAGGTGCAGGTCGGCGGCAGCTCATTGCCAGCGGTGCGGGTTTCCCTGGAGCCGCGCCTGCTCGATCACTATGGCATCGCACTGGACGAAGTGCGCCAGACCATCGCCGCCAGCAATGCGCTGCGGCCCAAGGGCACAGTCGAGGATGAACAGCGCAGCTGGCAGGTGCAGGCCAGCGACCAGTTGGCCAGGGCGGCCGATTATGTGCCGATGATCATCCGCTACCAGGACGGCGCTGCCGTGCGCCTGGGCGACGTGGCCACGGTCACCGATGGCGTCGAGGACCGCTACAACAGCGGCTTCTACAACGACAAGGAAGCGGTGCTGCTGGTGATCAACCGGCAGAGCGGGGCGAACATCCTGCAGACCATCAGCGATATCCGCGCCGAGCTGCCGGCGCTGCGCGAGGTGATCCCGGCCAGTGTCGAGCTGGAAGTGGCGATGGATCGCTCGCCTGTCATCCGCGCCACGCTGCACGAAGCTGAGCAAACGCTGCTGATCGCTGTGGGCCTGGTGATCCTGGTGGTGCTGGCGTTTCTTGGGCGCTGGCGCGCCGCGCTGATTCCGGCACTGGCGGTGCCGGTGTCGCTGATCGGCAGTTTCGCCGCCATGTACCTGCTGGGTTTCTCGCTGAACAACCTGTCGCTGATGGCGCTGATCATCGCCACCGGGCTGGTGGTGGACGATGCCATCGTGGTGCTGGAGAACATCGCCCGGCATATCCATAACGGCGAAAAGCCGATGGCGGCGGCGTTCAAGGGCACGCGCGAGGTAGGCTTCACCTTGTTGTCGATGAACCTGTCGCTGGTGGCGGTGTTCATCTCCATCCTGTTCATGGGCGGCATCGTCGAGCGGCTGTTTCGCGAATTTTCCATCACCCTGGCCGTGGCGGTGGTGATTTCCCTGCTGGTGTCGCTGACCCTGACGCCGATGCTCTGCGCGCGCTGGCTCAAGGCCGAGGACGAGCAGTCGCGCAGCCGCCTGCAGCAATGGGGCGACCGCCTGCAGACGCGGGTGCTGGCCGTGTACGGGCGTTCGCTGGACTGGGCCTTGCGCCATTCGTTGCTGATGGTCATCAGCCTGCTGGCGACCATCGCGCTGAACATCTACCTGTTCGTCAGCATTCCTAAGACCTTCATGCCGCAGCAGGACACCGGCCAACTGATCGGTTTTATCCGCGGCGACGATGGCCTGTCGTTCCAGGTCATGCAGCCGAAGATGGAGATTTTCCGCAAGGCGGTGCTGGCTGATCCGGCGGTGGACAGCGTGGCCGGTTTCATCGGCGGTGCCGGCGGCATCAACAACGCCTTCATGATCGTGCGCCTGAAACCCATCAGCGAGCGCGGTGTGTCATCGCAAGAGGTGATTAACCGTCTGCGTGCCAGCGTGCCCAAGGTGCCTGGTGGGCGCATGTTCCTCATGCCCGATCAGGATCTGCAGATCGGCGGCCGTGAAGGCCGTAGTTCGGAAAACGAGTACATGCTGCTCTCCGGCGATCTCGATGCCCTGCGCGAATGGCTGCCGAGGGTGCGCGAAGCGCTGCGTGCGCTACCCGAGCTGACTGATATCGACGCCCGGGAGAACAGCGGTGCGCAGCAAATCCGCCTGGTGGTGGACCGCGAAGCCGCGCAGCGTCTGGGCGTAGAGATGAACATGATTACGGCCGTGCTCAACAACGCTTTCAGCCAGCGTCAGGTGTCGACCATTTATGAGGCGCTGAACCAGTACAGCGTGGTGATGGAAATCAACCCGCTCTATGCCCAGCATCCCGAGGCGCTGGACCAGATCCAGCTGATCAGCGCCGATGGCGCACGGGTGCCGCTGTCCACCTTCGCCCATTGGGAACGCAGCCTGGAAGAGGACCGGGTCAACCACCAGGGCCAGTTCGCCGCCGAGAACATCGGCTTCTCCCTGGCCGAAGGGGTCAGCCTGGATCAGGCCAGCCGTGCCATCGACAATGCCGTGGCGCGGGTCGGCCTGCCCACCGAAGTGCAGGGCATGCTGGGCGGCACCGGTGCGGCCTTCCAGCAGACCCAGGGCAATCAGCCGCTGATGATCCTGTTGGCACTGGTGGTGGTGTATATCGTGTTGGGCGTGCTCTACGAGAGCTACGTGCATCCGCTGACCATCCTCTCGACCTTGCCGTCGGCCGGAGTTGGCGCCTTGCTGGCGCTGCAACTGGTAGGCATGGAGTTCAGTCTGATCTCCTTGCTGGGTCTGTTCCTGCTGATCGGTATCGTCAAGAAGAACGCCATCCTGATGGTCGATCTGGCCCTGCAACTGGAACGCGGTGAGCGCCTGAGTCCGCAGGAGTCCATCCGCCAGGCGTGCCTGCTGCGTTTCCGACCGATCATGATGACCACCCTGGCTGCCATCCTTGGCGCCTTGCCGCTGGTGCTGGGCAGTGCCGAAGGTTCGGAGATGCGTCAGCCGCTGGGTATCACCATCGTCGGTGGTCTGGTGCTGAGCCAGATGCTGACCCTCTACACCACTCCGGTGGTCTACCTCTACTTCGACCGCCTGCGCCATCGCGTCAACCGCTGGCGTGGCGTGCGCACCGATGCTTCGTTGGAAAATCCGCTATGACCATGCATACCGTTCCGGTAGGAGCGAGCTCTGCTCGCGAAGAGCCTCGATACAACCCTTTCGCGAGCAGAGCTCGCTCCTACAGTCTGTTCGTGCTGCTCGGTGTGCTGGGCGGCTGCGCCCTGGGGCCTGACTATCAGCGCCCCGAACTGGCGGCACCTGCACAGTTCAAACAGGTCGAGGGCTGGAAAGCCGCCGCGCCGGCAGATGTTCTGGAGCGTGGCAACTGGTGGGCGCTGTACGGCGACGCCGAGCTCAATGCACTGGCCGAGCGCCTGCAGCTGTCCAACCAGAACCTGGCCGCCGCCGAGGCCCAGTACCGCCAGGCAAGGGCGTTGGTACGCGGGGCGCGGGCCAGCTTCTATCCATCGCTGTCCGGCAGCGCCGGGGTGACTCGGGCCGGGCAGGGTGGTGGTGACAGCACCATCCGTACCGCCGATGGCGTCACCGTCAGCGGTTCTGGAGCGTCAAGCATTTCCAAGAGTTATGACCTCAGCCTCAATGCAGCCTGGGAGCTGGATCTCTGGGGCAAGCTGCGCCGGGGGCTGGAGGCCAGCCGCGCCGAGTTCGAGGCCAGCGCCGCCGACCTTGCCGCTGCGCGCCTGAGCCTGCAGAGCGAGTTGGTGCAGAACTATTTGCAACTGCGCATCCTCGACGAACAGAAGCGCCTGCTCGACGCGACAGTGGCCGCTTACGCGCGCTCGCTGCGCCTGACCGAGAACCAGTATCGAGCCGGCATCGTGCCCAAGTCCGACGTGACCCAGGCCACCACTCAGCTCAAGAGCACCCAGGCGCAGGCAATCGATCTCGAGTGGCAGCGCGCGCAGCTCGAACATGCCATTGCCGTGCTGGTCGGCGTCAGCCCGGCCGAACTGTCCATCGCGCCACGCGAGAGCTTGCCGGCATTGCCCCAGGTGCCCATGGCACTGCCTTCGCAGTTGCTCGAGCGCCGCCCTGACGTTGCCGCGGCCGAGCGTCGGGTGATGGCGGCCAACGCGCAGATCGGCGTAGCCGAGGCGGCGTGGTTCCCCGATCTGACTATCTCGGCCAGCGGTGGTTATCGGGGCAGCAGCTTCGCCGACTGGATCGAAGTGCCCAACCGCTTCTGGTCGCTAGGCCCGCAACTGGCGCTGACCCTGTTCGATGGCGGTGCGCGCCGCGCGGAGCTGGAGCGCAGCGAAGCCATCTATGACCAGACCGTGGCGCAATATCGCCAGGCGGTGCTGGACAGCTTCCGCGAGGTGGAGGACTACCTGGTGCAGTTGCGCGTGCTGGAGCAGGAGAGCGGGGTGCAGCAGGAGGCGTTGGATGCGGCGCGCGAGTCGCTGCGTCTGATCGAAAACCAGTACCGCGCCGGTACCGTCGATTACAACAGCGTGGTCACCGTACAGGCCACTGCGCTGAACAACGAACGTACCAACCTCACCCTGCTGGGTAGCCGGCTGACAGCCAGTGTGCAGTTGATCGCTGCTCTGGGTGGCGGCTGGCAGCTGCAGCAATTGCACGGTAGCGAGGGTCAGTAGAAGAGAATAAGCATCAGGTGCATGCACCGCCTGACCTGGGAGCTAAGTTTCCGCTAAGATTCGCACTCTAGTATCAAGTGATCGCAACTGGCCATTATTGGTGTAGGGCAGCTATCGCCCTTCGGTCGTGCGTCCTTCTGTTCAGAGTTCCGCGATGCTGATTGGTAGTTACGATTTCGCCCTGGTCTTTCTCTCGCTGTGCGTGGCGATCCTGGCGTCCTATACCGCCCTCGACCTGGCGGGGCGTATTACTGGCGCCCAAGGCGCGGCCCGGGTGCTGTGGATCGGCGGTGGTGCCGTGGCCATGGGGCTCGGCATCTGGTCCATGCACTTCGTCGGCATGCTCGCCTTCAGACTGCCGATAGACCTTGGCTACGACCTTGCCATCACCCTGCTTTCACTGGCCATCGCCATGCTCGCCTCAGGCTTTGCCTTGTGGTTGGTCAGCCAGCCCGAACTGCCGGCCTGGCATCTATGCCTGGGCGCCGTAGCCATGGGCGCCGGCATCGGCGCCATGCACTACATCGGCATGGCCGCGATGCGCATGCAGCCTGGTATCGTCTATGACCCGCTGCTCTTCGCGCTGTCGCTGCTGATCGCTGTCGCCGCCTCTGGCGCTGCCTTGCTCATCGCCTTCCGCCTGCGCCGTCACACGCGCCATGTGCGTTTGTTGCGCGGCGCGGCGGCGGTGATCATGGGCTTTACCATCGTCGGCATGCACTACACCGGCATGGCAGCTGCGAATTTCCCCGAAGGCAGCTTCTGCGGCGCAGCCTTCAGCGGCCTGGACAGCGGTTGGCTGGCCAGTCTGGTGATCGTCACAACCCTTGCCGTGCTGGCCATCGCCTTGCTGACCTCGATTCTCGACGCACGTCTGGAAGCGCGCACCGAGCTGTTGAGCAGTTCGCTGGCCAAGGCCAACGCCGAATTGACTCAATTGGCACTGCACGATGGCCTGACCAAGCTGCCCAATCGTCTGTTGCTGGAAGATCGCATCAATCAGAACATCCTCAAGTTGCAGCGCAACGGCGGTTATTTCGCCTTGCTGTTCATGGACCTGGACGGCTTCAAACCGGTAAACGATGCCTTTGGTCATCACGTTGGCGATCAGTTGTTGGTCGCGGTGGCGCAGCGTCTGCGTGCCCATCTACGCGCCAATGACAGCCTGGCGCGTATCGGTGGTGACGAGTTCGTGCTGCTGGCCGAGCTGCGTCATCCGGATGATGCAAGCAACGTGGCCAGCCATGTGGTGGGGCTGCTCAGTCAACCCTTCGAGATCGACGGTCATGAGCTGCGCGTTTCCACCAGCGTGGGAATTGCCCTGTATCCGGGAGATGGTGTCGACCAGCAGGAGCTGCTGATCAATGCTGACGCCGCGATGTATCACGCCAAGAGTCTGGGCAAGAACGGTTACAGCTTCTTCGAGAGTTCGATGAACACCAATGCGCGGCAGCAACTGCAGTTGCTGCATGACCTGCGCGTTGCCCTGGAGCGCGGCGAGCTGCGTCTGCACTACCAGCCAAAGTTCGCCAGCGGCTCTGGGCGCATGCTGGGGGCCGAGGCCTTGCTGCGTTGGCAGCATCCGCAACAGGGGTTGTTGGCACCGGTGCGCTTCATCGGGCTGGCAGAGAAGACCGGGTTGATCATCCCGATTGGTGATTGGGTGCTGGATGAAGCCTGTCGGCAGATGCGCTTGTGGTACGAGCAGGGTCATCAGGACTGGCGCGTGGCGGTGAACCTCTCGGCACTACAGTTCTGCCATGGTGAGCTGGTCGAAACCGTGCGCCAGACCTTGGCCAGGCATGCGCTACCGGCCAATTGCCTGACTCTGGAAATCACCGAAAGCACTGCCATGCATGATGTGAGCGCCAGCCAAGTGATTCTCGAACAGCTCGCCGAAATGGGGGTGGACATCGCCATCGACGATTTCGGTACCGGCTATTCAAGCCTGCTCTATCTCAAGCGTTTGCCAGCTAACGAACTGAAGATCGACCGTGGTTTCGTGCGAGACCTGGAGCACGACGGCGATGACATGGCCATCGTATCCGCCATCGTTGCCCTGGGCCAGGCGCTTGACCTGCGCATCGTCGCCGAAGGGGTCGAGACGCCCGAGCAACAGGCGTTCCTTACCGAATTGGGCTGTGACTCGTTGCAGGGTTACCTGCTCGGGCATCCACTGCCGCCCGAGCATATTCCCAGCTGATCGGTGCTTGGCGGATATCCGCCATCAATTGCGCTGCTTGCGATTGACCGTCTGTGCGGCCTTGATCACGTCGCTGCCGATCACCGATTCAAACTGCTGCCAGACCGGGCGCATGGCGTTGCGCCAGGCTTCGCGCTCTTCGCTGCTGAGGGTGATCAACTGGCTACGGCCGGAGTCGATGATGCGTTGGCGGTCAGCCTGGTTGGCGGCTTCGGCCTGTTTGTTCACCGCATAGGTGACTTCATCGATGATGGCTTCCAACTCCACACGGATGTGATGCGGGATGCCGTACCAGAAGCGTGAGTTGCTCACCAGCATGTAGTCCAGCACGCCATGGTTGGTTTCGCTGATGAACGGTTGTACTTCGTGCAATTTCTGGCTGTAGATGTTCGACCAGGGGTTCTCCGCACCTTGCACCTGGCCGCTCTGCAGCGCCTTGAACACTTCTGCGAAGGGCAGCTTCTGGGTGCTGGCGCCAACCTGGCCGAATTGCGCCTCCAGCACCGCCGAGGGCTGAATGCGGAAGCTCAGACCATTGGCGTCACCGGGCGTATGCAGCGCGCGCGTTGCGGAAAGCTGCTTCATGCCGTTGTGCCAATAGGCCAGGCCGACGATGTTGTGGTCTTCCATCGAGCGCAACAGTTGGCGGCCTTTGGAGCGCTTCTGGAAGCGATTGACCGCTTCGATGTCGTCGAACAGAAAGGGCAGGTCGAACACTTGCAGTTGCTTGGTGTACTGCTCGAATTTGGCCAGGGAGGGTGCCAGCAGCTGCACCTCATCGTTGCGCAGTGCCTCCAGCTCGTTGGCGTCACCGTAAAGACTGGAGTTTGGGTAGACCTCGACCTTGACCTTGCCGGCCAGGCGCTCCTCGACCAGTTGCTTGAACATCAGTGCGCCCTGGCCCTTGGGCGTGCCATCGGCGACGACGTGGGAAAACTTGATCAGGATAGGTTCATCGGCCAGTGCCGTATTGGCACCAAGAGAGGCTAACGCCAAGGCGCATGCGGCCAGGGCGCGGACTGGATTGAACATACTGCTTCCTTTTCTTCTTGTCGGTTGCGACGCCTTTACGGCGGCCTCGTGTTGGTCGCTCCACTGTTCTGCTATGGGGATATAGGCAGCATCCCAGACAGTTCAGAGCTGATCCTTGTATGGCAAGGGTTATGCCAGTGTGGCGAATTTCCGCCAGCCTGCCAGGGCTGGTAAAAAGCCTGTGATCTGACGCACAGGTGGTGGCGGATAACCGCCATGTGCCAGCAGCTTTACAGCGGAAAATTGCCGGTGGCGGAGTGCGGCGCGTGGCCTGTTATCCTCTGTCGGTCGAATGAAGCCAGGAGTTTTCTGATGAGTTGGTCTGCCCAGCAATATTCCCTGTTCGAACGTCAGCGTACCCGTCCGGTACATGACCTGCTGGCAGCGGTACCGCGCGATGCTGTCGAGCTGGCCGTCGACCTGGGGTGCGGCCCCGGTAACTCCACGGCCGTGTTGCAGGCGCATGCGCCCGAGGCACGGGTGATGGGTATCGACAGCAGCGAAGACATGTTGCGTGCGGCGCGCGAACGGTTGCCGCAGGTGACTTTCCAGTTGGCGGATATCCAGCACTGGCAGGCCGAGTGCGCGCCGCAGCTGATCCTCGCCAACGCCTCGCTGCAATGGCTGCCCGATCACGCCCAGCTATACCCGAGATTGCTGGCGCAGTTGGCGCCCGGCGGCTGGTTGGCGATCCAGACACCGGACAATCTGCAAGAGCCCGCGCATCGCCTGGCCCGCGAAGTGGCGGCAAAAGGGCCGTGGGCTGAACTGATTGGTGACGTGCGTCATGCCGAGCGGCACAGCGCACAGACTTACTACGACATCCTTAGTACTCAGGCCAGTGAGCTGGATATCTGGCGTACCACCTACTTCCATGTGCTGGACGATGCTGCTGCGGTGGTGGAGTGGTTCAAATCCACTGCGTTGCTGCCATTCCTGCAGCCGTTGGATGCCGAGCAGCAGGCAGCTTTTCTCGAACGCTATCAGGCGGCGATCAGGGAAGCCTACCCGGCGCAGGCCGATGGTCGAGTATTGTTGCCGTTTCCGCGGCTGTTTTTGGTCGCTCGTCGATAGCGCAACAAGCTGTCGCGGCGAAAACCCCTCCCACAAGTCACCATGAATCTGTGTGGGAGGGGCTTTAGCCGCGATCCGCAAAAGAAAGCCCCCGCAGATGCGGGGGCTATTCGTTTACGGGGCTTTGTTTACTGCGCCAGGGCGACCAGTCCTGCCTGCTGCACCAGCTCCAGCAACGGCTGCGGGTACACGCCGAGGAAGAAGGCGAGCAGGGCAACGACCAGTAGCATGATGCCGCCGGCGCGCTGGCCCCAGTCGAAGGGCGCATCGTGGCGATGCAGGTTGGGTTCGCGCATGAACAGGGTGACCATCACCCGCAGGTAATAGAACACGCCGATGGCGCTGCCCAGCATCATGGCACCGAGCAGCCACCACAGCTGCGCTTCGACACCGGCAGCGATCACGTAGAACTTGCCGATGAAGCCTGCGGTCAGCGGAATGCCGGCCAGCGACAGCATCATCACCGTAAGCACGGCGGTCAGGTACGGGCGGCGCCAGAAAAGGCCGCGGTACTCGTACAGCGCATCGGCATCACGACCGCTGTAGGGCGTGGACATCAGGGTGATCACACCGAAGGCGCCCAGGCTGGTCAGCACGTAGGTGGCCAGGTACACGCCCACGGCTTCCACTGCCAGACCTTTGCTCGCCACCAATGCCACCAGCAGGTAACCGAAGTGAGCGATGGAGGAGTAACCCAGCAGGCGCTTGAGGTTGTTCTGCAGCAGCGCCAGCAGGTTACCGACCAGGATCGAGGCGATGGCGATGAGGGTCAGCAGCTCGCTCAGCCAGCCGCCGCTCATCGCCGGGGATATCTGGTACAGGCGCAGCAGCACGGCGAACACCGCCACCTTGCTGGCAGTGGCCAGGAAGGCCGCCACCGGTGCAGGAGCACCTTCGTAAACGTCCGGCGTCCACAGGTGGAAGGGCACCAGCGACAGCTTGAAGGCCAGGCCAATGAGCATCATGCCGATGCCGATCTGCACCAGCTGGCTGCTCTCGCGCATCAGGCTGGCGCCGATATCGGCGAAAGCCAGGTTGCCGGACTCGGCATACAACAGCGCCATGCCGAACAGCAGGAAGGCACTGCCTGCGGCCGACAGCACCATGTACTTGATGCCGGCTTCCAGCGAGCGCTTGTTGAAGAAGGCGTAGGCGATCATGCCGTAGGTCGGTACCGACAGCAGCTCCAGGCCAATGAACAGGCTGGCCAGATGCTGCGCGCTGACCAGCACCAGGCCACCAGCGGCGGACAGCAATACCAGCAGGTACAGCTCCTCGCGGTTGCCCGGATAACCCTTGCCCGAATCGCCGCCCAGGTAAGCATGGATCAGCGTGATGCAGGCCAGGCTGGCCGCTAGCACCAGGGCCATGTAGTAGCAGGCGAAGGTGTCGATCAGCAGCAGCGGGGTGACTTGTAGCGGCGCCACCTCCAGCGTCGGGATCAGCGACAGCAGCGCCAGGTTCAGGCCCACCACCGAGAGGATGAAGGTCACCGTGTGATTGCGCTTGGCGGCGATGGCCAGCATCACCACGACTGCGGTAAGGCTGGTCACCAGCAGCGGCAGCAGGGCGATCAGGTGTTGCAGGGTGAAGTCGACAGCGTGATGTTCCATGAGTCTCTAATCCTTACCCTTACCGGCCCGAGGCGAGTTGATCGAGGGCGCCAGCCATCCACTGCTGCACGCCGTGCATGCTGGCAGCGGAGGTGTCGAGCACCGGTTGCGGGTAAACGCCAAGCAGAATCAGCAGTACGCCTAGGCCGAGCACCATGGCCAGCTCGCGTGGTTTGAGGCCGGGCAGCGGCGCGTCCTGTTGCACCGGGCCGAAGTAGGCGCGGTGGATCATCGCCAGGGCGTACACCGAGCCGAGCACCAGGCCGGTGGCAGCCAGCACCACGACCCACGGCGCGCTGGGGAAGCTGCCGAGCAGAATGAGGAATTCGCCGACAAAGTTGCCGGTGCCCGGCAGGCCCAGTGCGGCGGCAGCGAAGAACAGGCTGATGGCCGGCAGCCAGGGCATGCGCGCCCAGATCCCGCCCATCTGGCGCAGATCACGGGTGTGCACGCGCTCGTAGAGCTGGCCGCAGAGGATGAACAGCGCAGCAGCGGACAGGCCGTGGGCGACCATCTGCACCACCGCACCTTGCAGGGCGATCTGGCTGCCCGAATAGATGGCGATCAGTACGAAGCCCATGTGCGAGACGCTGGAGTAGGCCACCAGGCGCTTGATATCGGTCTGCGCGAACGACAACAGCGCGCCGTAGATGATGGCGAACACGCCGAGCCACTGGGCGATGGGTGCGAATTCGGCCGAGGCGTTGGGGAACAGCGGCAGGGCAAAGCGCAGCAGGCCGTAGGCGGCGGTTTTCAGCAGGATACCCGCCAAGTCAACGGAGCCAGCGGTCGGCGCCTGGGCATGGGCATCCGGCAGCCAGGAGTGCACCGGCACCACCGGGAACTTCACCGCGAAGGCGACGAAGAAACCGAGCATCAGCAGGTATTCGGTGCCAGGCGCCAGTTCGGTCTTCAGCAGGTCGGCATAGTTGAAGCTGAGCACGCCGGTCTGGTTGAAGTGCACGAACACCAGGGCCAGGATCGACACCAGCATGATCAGGCCGCTGGCCTGGGTGAAGATGAAGAACTTGGTAGCGGCGGTGATACGGGTACGACCGTCGCTGCCGCTATGACCCCAGAGCGCGATGAGGAAGTACATCGGCACCAGCATCATTTCCCAGAAGAAGAAGAACAGGAACAGGTCGACGGCGAGGAACACGCCGACCACGCCACCGAGAATCCACATCAGGTTGAGGTGGAAGAAGCCGACGCGGTTCTGGATCTCGTTCCACGAGCAGAGTACTGAGAGCACACCGAGCAGGCCGGTGAGCACCACCATCAGCACCGACAGGCCATCCATCGCCAGGTGGATGGTGATGCCCAGACGCGGGATCCAGTCGATGACGAACTCGTGGGCCCAGCGCGGGCCGCCGTCCGGGGCCGGCGCCAGGGTGAAGTCACCGCTGACCCACAGCCACAGGCTCAGGCCGAACAGCAGGCCCATGGTGATCAGGGCGATCCAGCGCGGCAGGACGTGGCCGAAGCGCTCGCCTTGCCAGCACAGCAGGCCGCCGATGAAGGGAATCAGGATTAGCCAGGGCAGAATCATGACAGGCTGTTTTCCTTAACTCAGAAAGAGGATGGCGGCGAGCACCAGCACGGCGCCCCCGGCGATCGAAGCGGCGTACCAGCGCACCTGGCCGTTCTCGCTGCGTACCAGTGCGGCGTTGCCGCCACGCACGAGCAGTGGAATCAGGCCAATGCCACGGTCGATGGGGTCGCGGCGCAGCAGATGGCAGAGCGCAAGGTAGGGGCGTACGAACAGCTTGTCGTAGAGCCAATCGAAGCCCCAGGCGGCAAACCACAGTGCGCTCAGCAGGCGGCCTGGTGCGCTCTGCGCCACGGCAGACGCTACGCGGCGCTGGCCGAGGAAGAGCAGGGCGGCGATGACGATCCCGCTCACCGCGATCAGTCCCGACAGCAGTTCCAGGCTGTGCTTGGCCTCGCCTCCGGCATGGCCGGCGCTTTGTGGCAGCACGCCAGCCAGCGGCGGGGTGATCCAGGCGCCGATGAAGGTCGACAGCACGATCAGCACCATCAGCGGCAGGTTGTGGGCGATGCCATGACCAGCGTGCGCCTCGGTCTTCTGCTCGCCATGGAAGGCGATGAAGATCAGGCGGAAGGTGTAGATAGAGGTCAGGAAGGCACCAACCAGGCCCGCGTAAAGCAGCTCGCTATGGCCGCTGGCGAAGGCTTCCCAGAGGATTTCGTCCTTGGAGTAGAAGCCGGCGGTCAGCAGTGGCAGGGCGGCTAGCGCCGCACCACCGACAACGAAGCTGGCGTAGGCCAGCGGCAGCTTTTTCCACAGGCCGCCCATCTTGAAGATGTTCTGCTCGTGATGGCAGGCGTGGATCACCGCACCGGAGGCGAGGAACAGCAGGGCCTTGAAGAAGGCGTGGGTCATCAGGTGGAAGATCGCCGCGTCCCAGGCGCCGACGCCCAGGGCGAGGAACATGTAGCCGATCTGGCTCATGGTCGAATAGGCGAGGATACGCTTGATGTCGGTCTGCACCAGCGCGGCGAAACCGGCCAGCACCAGAGTCACGCCGCCGACGATGCCGACCAGCTCGAGAATTTCCGGGGTCAGCAGGAACAGGCCGTGGGTACGGGCGATCAGGTACACCCCGGCGGTGACCATGGTCGCCGCGTGGATCAGCGCTGACACCGGCGTCGGGCCTGCCATGGCATCGGCCAGCCAGGTCTGCAGCGGCAACTGGGCGGATTTACCGACCGCGCCGCCCAGCAGCATCAGGGTGGCGAGCCACAGCCAGGCGTCACCGGCCACGTATTTTTGCGGTGCCAGCACCATCAGCTCCTGGATGTTCAGGGTGCCGAGGTTGATGAACAGCAGGAACATGCCGATCATCAGGAACACGTCGCCGACGCGGGTGACGATGAAGGCCTTGAGCGCTGCGTTACCGTTGGGTACGTGCTTGTAGTAGAAGCCGATCAGCAGGTACGAGCACAGGCCGACGCCTTCCCAGCCGAAGAACAGCACCAGCAGATTGTCGCCTAATACCAGCAGCAACATGCTGAAGATGAACAGGTTGGTGTAGGCGAAGAAGCGCGAATAGCCTTCCTCGCCGCGCATGTACCAGCTGGCGAACAGGTGGATCAGGAATCCCACACCAGTGACCACACCGAGCATGGTCGCGGACAACCCATCCAGATGCAGGGTGAAGCTCGGCGCCAGGCCTTCGACGCTCATCCACTGCCATAGGGTCAGGCTGTAGGTGCCGTCAGCCGGCGGATTGCCGAGAAAGGCGGCAATGACCCAGCTGGCGCTGGCGGCGGCCAGGCCGATGGAGCCGACACCGATCAGCGCACTGGTGTTTTCCGAGAAGCGTCCGCGCGAGAAGGCCAGCAGCAGCCAGCCGAGCAGCGGGAAGAATAGAGTCAGGACTAGAAGGTTCATCCGCGCATCTCGCTGGCAGCGTCGATATCCAGGGTATTGAAGCGGCGATACAACTGCAGCAGGATCGCCAGGCCGATGCTGGCCTCGGCGGCTGCCAGGGTGATCACCAGAATGAACATCACCTGGCCGTCAGCCGCGCCCCAACGTGCGCCGGCAACCACGAAGGCCAGCGCTGCGGCGTTCATCATCACTTCCAGGCTCATCAGGATGAACAGGATGTTGCGCCGCACCATCAGACCGACCAGGCCGATGCAGAACAGCACGCCTGCCAGGGCCAGGCCGTGTTCCAGAGGTATGCCGGTCATACGGTGGGCTCCTTGGCGTCGTGGCGGCCCAGGTGGTAGGCAGCGACCAGTGCGGCGAGCAGCAGCATGGAGGCCAGCTCCACGGCCAGCAGGTAGGGGCCGAACAGGCTGATACCGACGGCCTTGGCTTCCACTGTGGTGTGGCCGATATGGGCGTCGCTGACGTGGTTCAGCAGCACATAGAGCAACTGACCGAGCAGCAAGGCACTGAGGATTGCCGGGCCGACCCAGATACCGGGCGTCAGCCACTTGCGCTCCTGCTCGGCGGCAGCCGGGCCGAGGTTGAGCATCATCACCACGAAGACGAACAGCACCATGATGGCGCCGGCGTAGACGATGATTTCCAGCGCGCCGGCAAAGGGCGCACCGAGGGCGAAGAACACCATCGATACCGCCAGCAGCGAGACGATGAGATAGAGCAGGGCATGCACCGGGTTGGTATTGGTGACCACCCCGACCGTTGCTGCCACCGCCACACCGGCGGCGAAGTAAAACGCGAATTCCATCAGAAACTCCTAAGGCAGCAGGCTCTTCACGTTGATCGGTTCGGCCTCGTTCTGCGCGGCGCCCTTGGGCTTGCCGGCGATGGCCATACCGGCAACGCGGTAGAAGTTGTAGTCCGGGTTCTTCCCGGGGCCGCTGATCAGCAGGTCTTCCTTCTCGTACACCAGATCCTGGCGCTTGAACTCGCCCATCTCGAAGTCGGGGGTGAGCTGGATCGCGGTGGTCGGGCAGGCTTCCTCGCACAGGCCGCAGAAAATGCAGCGCGAGAAGTTGATGCGGAAGAACTCCGGATACCAGCGACCGTCATCGGTCTCGGCCTTCTGCAGCGAGATGCAGCCTACCGGGCAGGCCACGGCGCACAGGTTGCAGGCCACGCAGCGCTCCTCGCCGTCGGGATCGCGGGTCAGGACGATGCGGCCACGGTAGCGCGGCGGCAGGTAGACCGGTTCTTCCGGGTATTGCAGGGTGTCGCGCTTGCGAAAGCCATGGCTGAAGACCATGGCCAGGCTGCGCAGTTGGGTGCCGGTACCGACCAGCACGTCCCAGATGTACTTGAACATTGCTTTTCTCCTTACTGGGCCGTGGCCAGCACGACGGCGCCGGTCACCAGCAGGTTGATCAGGGTCAGCGGCAGGCAGAACTTCCAGCTGAAGGCCATGACCTGGTCATAGCGCGGGCGTGGGATCGACGCGCGCAGCAGGATGAAGATCATGATGAAGAAGGCCGTTTTCAGCGCGAACCAGAAGAACGGAATCTGCGGCAGGATGCCAAACGGGCCGTGCCAGCCACCGAAGAACAGGGTTACCAGCAGCGCCGACACGGTGACGATGGCCACGTATTCGCCAACGAAGAACATGCCCCATTTCATCCCGGCGTATTCGATGTGGTAACCGTCGGCCAGCTCCTGCTCGGCTTCCGGCTGGTCGAACGGGTGACGGTGGGTCACGGCGACGGCGGCGATGAAGAAGGTACAGAAGCCGAAGAACTGCGGAATGATGAACCACAGGTTCTGCGCCTGGTAATCAACGATGTCGCGCATGTTGAACGAGCCGACCTGCGCCACCACGCCCATCAGCGCCAGGGCCAGGAACACCTCATAGGAGATGGTCTGGGCCGAGGCACGCAGGCTGCCGAGCAGGGCGAACTTGTTGTTGCTGGCCCAGCCGGCGAACAGCACCGCGTAGACCGACAAACCCGCCATGGCGAAGAAGAACAGGATGCCGATGTTCAGATCCGCCACGCCCCAGTTCGGGGTGATGGGGATGATGGCGAAGGCCATCAGCATCGCCGAGAAGGCGATCATCGGTGCCAGGATGAAGATGAACCTGTCGGCGAACGGCGGCGTCCAGTCCTCCTTGAAGAACATCTTGATCATGTCGGCGGCGATCTGGAACATGCCGAACGGCCCCACGCGGTTGGGGCCGTAGCGATCCTGCCACCAGCCGAGCAGACGGCGCTCAATGAAGCTCAGCAGCGCGCCGCAAACCACCACCACCAGCAGGATGACGATGGCCTTGAGTACCGCGATGACGATCTCGATCAGTTCGGGCGTCAGCCAGCTCATTGCGCGACCTCCTGCAGCAGGGTCACGCTGGCACCGGCGATGACCGCCGGAATCCCAGGCAGGCCAAGCGGCAAGCCGACCAGGCCGATGGCCAGGTCATCGCGCACCTTGAGCGGCAGGCGCAGGGCCTGGCCATTGACGCGCAGGGCCAGCAGCGCACCGTCGTTCACCCCCAGGCGTGCCGCTTCATCGCGGGCCAGGGCCACGTAAGGTTCGGGCATGCGCTCCTGAATCGGTTTGGCGCGCGCGGAGTTTTCCTCGCTGCCGAACAGGTGGTGCAGCGGCGCCACCTGCCAGGTGCCGGCTGCCGGGTTGAACGCGGCGTTCACGGCGAACCAGGGCAGGGCGTTGCCGGCAGCTTCGAGCAGGCGTACGCCGGGGTCGCCGGCGCGGAGATGGCCGCCGACCTCGTCCTGGAACTTGTTCCAGGCCTGCGGCGAGTTCCAGCCCGGCGACCAGGCGAACGGAATCTGCTGCCGGTCTTCCTTGCTGCCGGCATAGCCTTCCATGGAGAAGGCGAAGGCCGAGTCCTGATCCTGCGGCTGACGCGGCTCGTGCACGCTGATGTTGGCGCGCATGGCGGTGCGGCCACTGTAGCGATGCGGCTCGCGCGCCAGCTTGAGCCCCTTGATGCGGAACGAGGCGCTCGGTGCGGCATCCTTGATGCCGGACAAATGCGGGTTGCTGGCGGCGCAGGCCTCGGTGACCTGATCCAGTTGTGTCCAGTCCACGACCTTGCCTTGCAGGGTGCTGTGCAGCGCGTGCAGCCAGCGCCAGCCTTCGCGGATCAGAAAATTGTTGTCGTAGTAGCTCGGCTCATAGACCTGGAAGAAGCGCTGAGCGCGGCCTTCGAGGCTGACCAGGGTGCCGTCGCCTTCGGCGAAGCTCGCCGCCGGCAGCAGCAGGTGGGAGCGTTCGCTGGTGGCGGTGCGCTGGTGATCGGCGACGATCACTGTCTGTGCGGCGCTGAGCGCGGCATCGACCTTGGCGGCATCGGCGCGGCGGTACAGGTCATTTTCCAGCACGATCACGGCATCGGCCTGGCCGTTGCTCAAGGCATCCAGCGCGGCATCGACGGATTCACCGCCCAGCAGCGCCAGGCCCAGGCTGTTGGCTTCCGGCACCACCAGGCTCAGCGAGCCGTTCTTCTCACGGTTCTTCAGCGCGCTGGCGATATTGGCGGCAGCTTCGATCAGGGCCTTGTCGCCCAGCGAGGCGCCGGAGACGATCAGCGGGCGTTGGGCTGCCAGCAGGGCCTCGGCGATGCGCTGTACCAGCGCTTGCGCCTCGGCTTCCAGGCCGTCGACGGCCGGTGCACTCGGGTCGATGGCGGGAGCCACGGCGAAACCGATGCGAGCCAGATCGGCCGGCGCGGCGTGCACACTTTCGGCGGCCACGTCGTCCAGGCGGGTTTCCGTGACGCTGGCGACAAACAGCGGGTGACGAGCATGCTGCGCAACGTTCTGCACGGCCGCCATGTGCCAATCCTGAATACGCGCACCGGCAGCGATCTCGGTGGCCTTGCCCTTGACCGCCTGGCGCAGGGCCAGGGCCATGCGTGCGGCGGTCTGGGTCAGGTCTTCGCCGAGGACGAAGATGGCGTCGTGCAGCTCGACGTCGCGCAGGGTCGGCGTCGGCAGCGGGCCGTTCTGCAGGATGTCGCGGATCAGGCGGATATTGGTCAGCTCGCCAGCGGCGATGCCGCTATAGAAGTTATTGGCACCGACCAGTTCGCGCAGGGCGAAGTTGGATTCGAGGCTGGCACGCGGCGAGCCAATGCCGATCACGCGCTTGCCCTTGAGCAGCTCGGCGGCCTTGTCCAGCGCGGCATCGATGCCGATGGCCTGGCCAGCCAGCAGCGGCTGACGCGGGCGATCCTCGCGGTTGACGTAGCCATAGCCGAAGCGGCCACGGTCGCAGAGAAAGTACTGGTTCACCGAGCCGTTGAAGCGGTTCTCGATGCGGCGCAGTTCGCCGTAACGCTCACCGGGGCTGATGTTGCAGCCGCTGGAGCAGCCATGGCAGATGCTCGGGGCGAACTGCATGTCCCACTTGCGGTTGTAGCGTTCGGAGTGGGTCTTGTCGGTGAATACGCCTGTCGGGCAGACCTCGACCAGATTGCCGGAGAACTCGCTTTCCAGCGTGCCGTCCTCCACACGGCCGAAGTACACGTTGTCGTGCGCACCGTAGACGCCCAGGTCGGTGCCGCCGGCGTAGTCCTTGTAGTAGCGCACACAGCGATAGCAGGCGATGCAGCGGTTCATCTCGTGGGCGATGAAGGGGCCGAGTTCCTGGTTCTGGTGGGTACGCTTGGTGAAGCGGTAGCGACGGGCGTTGTGCCCGGTCATCACCGTCATGTCCTGCAGGTGGCAGTGGCCGCCTTCCTCACAGACCGGACAGTCGTGCGGGTGGTTGGTCATCAGCCATTCGACGACGCTGGCGCGGAACGCCTTGGACTCTTCGTCGTCGATGCTGATCCAGGTGTTGTCGGTGGCAGGCGTCATGCAGGACATGACGATACGACCACGGGTGTCGTTCTCGTCGTTGTACTGCTTGACCGCGCACTGGCGGCACGCCCCGACGCTGCCAAGCGCCGGGTGCCAGCAGAAGTAGGGGATATCGAGTCCGAGGGACAGGCAGGCCTGCAGGAGGTTGTCTGCACCATCGACTTCGAAATCTTTGCCGTCTACGTGGATAGTGGCCATTTCTTCAAGTCTTCGTTTGCCCGCTGGTTAAAGCGGCTGGCTAAGGGAATTCGTCTGTTCAGCTCGCGGTTGCCGGCGTGCGGGGCGTACTCGCCACCTTGGCCACACCGGCCTCGAACTCTTCACGGAAATACTTGATCGCGCTGCCCAACGGCTCCACGGCACCCGGCGCGTGAGCACAGAAGGTCTTGCCCGGGCCGAGGAAGTTGACCAGGCCGAGCAGGGTGGTGATGTCCTCGCGGGTGCCTTCGCCACGCTCCAGGGCACGCAGAATCTTCACGCTCCACGGCAGGCCGTCGCGGCACGGCGTACACCAGCCGCAGGACTCGCGGGCGAAGAACTCTTCCATGTTGCGCAGCAGCGAGACCATGCTGATCGAGTCGTCGACCGCCAGCGCCAGGCCGGTGCCCATGCGCGTGCCGACCTTGCCGATGCCACCGGCGTACATCTGTGCCTCGAGGTGCTCGGGCAGCAGGAAGCCGGTACCGGCACCGCCAGGCTGCCAGCACTTGAGCCTGTAGCCGTCACGCATGCCGCCAGCATAGTCCTCGAACAGCTCGCGCGCGGTAATGCCGAATGGCAGTTCCCACAGGCCGGGGTTCTTCACCTTGCCGGAGAAGCCCATCAGCTTGGTGCCATGGTCTTCGCTGCCCGGGCAGGCGAGGCCCTTGTACCAGTCCACGCCCTGACCGACGATGGCCGGCACGTTGCACAGGGTTTCGACGTTGTTGACGCAGGTCGGTTTGCCCCATACGCCGACGGCGGCCGGGAAGGGCGGTTTGGCCCGTGGGTTGGCGCGGCGGCCTTCCAGCGAGTTGATCAGCGCGGTCTCTTCGCCGCAGATGTAGCGACCGGCGCCGGTGTGCACGAACAGCTCGAAATCGAAGCCGCTGCCAAAGATGTTCTTGCCGAGCAGGCCTGCGGCCTTGGCTTCCTCGATGGCTCGGTTGAGGTTGGCCGCGGCGTCGACGTACTCGCCGCGCAGGAAGATGTAGCCGCGATAGGCCTTGAGCGCGCGCGCGGAGATCAGCATGCCTTCCACCAGCAGGTGGGGCAGCTGTTCCATCAGCATTCGGTCTTTCCAGGTGTTGGGCTCCATTTCGTCCGCATTGCACAGCAGATAGCGGATGTTCATGGATTCGTCGGCCGGCATCAGGCCCCACTTCACGCCCGTGGGGAAACCTGCGCCGCCGCGCCCCTTGAGGCCGGATTCCTTGACGGTCTGCACGATGTCAGCCTGAGCCATCTCGGTCAGTGCCTTGCGTGCGGCCGCGTAGCCGTTCTTCTGCTGGTATTCCTCCAGCCAAACCGGCTGGGCGTCGTCACGCAGGCGCCAGGTCAGCGGATGAGTTTCTTCGCTGCGGGCGATACGGTTGGCCGGGCCGATGGAGGTCAGGGTCTTCATTTGTAGGCCTCCAGCAGCTTGGCGACGCCGTCAGGTTGGACATCGCCGAAGGTGTCGTCGTCGATCATCAGCGCCGGGGCCTTGTCGCAGTTGCCCAGGCAGCACACCGGCAGCAGGGTGAAGCGCTCATCGCTGGTGGTCTGGCCAAGGCCGATGCCGAGCTGCTTCTGCATCTCGCTGACCACCGACTCATGGCCGCCGATGTAGCAGGTCATGCTGTCGCACACGCGAATCACGTGACGGCCGACGGGCTGGCGGAAGATCTGGCTGTAGAAGGTAGCCACGCCTTCGACGTCGCTGGCAGGAATGCCGAGGATTTCGCCAATGGCGTCAGCGGCGCCGTCCGGCACCCAGCCACGCTGCTTCTGCACGATCTTCAGCGCCTCGATGCTGGCGGCGCGAGGGTCTTCGTAGTGATGCATCTCGTGCTCGATGGCCGAGCGCTCGGTTTCGCTGAGGGTGAAACGGTCGGTCTGAATTAGCGTGCTCATGATCAGCGGTCCACGTCGGCCATGACGAAGTCGATACTGCCCAGGTAGGCGATCAGATCCGCCACCATGCTGCCGCGAATCACCGAAGGGATCTGCTGCAGGTGGGCGAAGCTGGGGGTGCGAATCCGGGTGCGGTAGCTCATGGTGCTGCCGTCGCTTGTCAGGTAGTAGCTGTTGATGCCCTTGGTCGCCTCGATCATCTGGAAGGCTTCGTTGGCCGGCATGACCGGGCCCCAGGAAACCTGCAGGAAGTGAGTGATCAGGGTTTCGATGTGCTGCAGCGTGCGCTCTTTCGGCGGCGGCGTGGTCAGCGGATGATCGGCCTTGTACGGGCCTTCCGGCATGTTCTTCAGGCACTGGTCGATGATGCGAATGCTCTGGCGCATCTCTTCCACGCGCACCATGCAGCGGTCGTAGGCATCGCCATTGGCTGCCAGCGGCACTTCGAAATCGAAGTGCTCGTAACCGGAGTAGGGGCGCGCCTTGCGCAGGTCGAAGTCGCAGCCGGTGGCGCGCAGGCCGGCGCCGGTGGTGCCCCATTCCAGCGCTTCCTTGGTGTTGTACTGCGCCACACCGATGGTACGGGCCTTGAGGATGCTGTTCTTCAGCGCCGCCTTCTCGTATTCGTCGAGGCGCTTGGGCAGCCAGTCGACGAATTCCTTGACCAGCTTGTCCCAACCGCGCGGCAGGTCGTGGGCGACGCCACCGATGCGATACCAGGCCGGATGCAGGCGAAAGCCCGTGATGGCTTCGATCACCTTGTAGGCACGCTGGCGGTCGGTGAAGGTGAAGAACACCGGGGTCATGGCGCCGACGTCCTGGATGTACGTACCGAGGAACAGCAGGTGGCTGGTGATGCGGAAGAATTCGGCGAGCATCACGCGGATGAAGTCGACACGGGCCGGCACCTTGATGCCGGCGAGTTTCTCCACCGAAAGCACGTAGGGCAGGTTGTTCATCACCCCGCCGAGGTAGTCGATGCGGTCGGTGTAGGGGATGAAGCTGTGCCAGCTCTGGCGTTCGGCCATCTTCTCGGCGCCACGGTGGTGGTAGCCGATCTCCGGTACGCAATCGACGATCTCTTCGCCGTCGAGCTGCAGGATGATGCGGAAGGCACCGTGGGCAGACGGGTGGTTCGGGCCGAGGTTGAGGAACATGTAGTCCTCGTGCTCGCCGCCGCGTTTCATGCCCCAGTCTTCGGGGCGAAAGCGCGCGGCTTCTTCTTCCAGCTGCTGTTTGGCCAGGGTCAGGCTGAACGGATCGAATTCGGTGGCGCGCGCCGGGTAGTCCTTGCGCAGCGGGTGACCTTCCCAGGTCGGCGGCATCATGATGCGGCTCAGGTGCGGGTGGCCGGTGAAGGTGATGCCGTACAGATCCCAGACTTCACGCTCGTACCAGTTGGCGTTGGGCCAGATACCGGTGGCAGTGGGCAGGTTGAGGTCGCTCTCGGACAAGGCGACCTTGACCATTACGTCACTATTACGCTCCAGCGACATCAGGTGATAGAACACCGTGAAGTCGGCGTCCGGCAGGCCGCGACGCTGGGTACGCAGGCGCTCGTCAACGCCGTGAAGGTCGTAAAGCATCACGTAGGGGCGCGGCAGGTTGCGCAGGCAGGTGAGCACTTCGATAAGGCGCTCACGGGCGACCCAGAGTACCGGCATGCCGGTGCGGGTCGCCTGCAGGGTGAAACTGTCTTCGCCAAAGCGGGC
Organism: Pseudomonas sp. o96-267; assembly: GCF_003935465.1. Classification (NCBI taxonomy): domain Bacteria; kingdom Pseudomonadati; phylum Pseudomonadota; class Gammaproteobacteria; order Pseudomonadales; family Pseudomonadaceae; genus Pseudomonas; species Pseudomonas sp. o96-267. The sequence continues at coordinate 3,349 of NZ_RHQP01000046.1, read as the reverse complement.
TTGAAGTTCGGCGACGACGTCCTGGTCGTCAGCCTTGTAAGGCGGTATGGACACAACGGTGTCTTGAGTCATGGTCTCGGTCGCTGTCGATCAACGTAGAAAGTGGGCATGACGCTTGCGCAGGCAAGCATCGGCTCAGACTTCGTCGGGGCTACGCAGGTTGGTAACGGCGATTCGCTGCTCGCGTCGCTGTTCCTTCTGCGAAGGCATTTCGGCACGGTAGATGCCTTGATCGCCAACGACCCAGGATAGCGGGCGGCGCTCCTGGCCGATGGATTCCTGCAGCAGCATCAAGCCTTGCAGGAACGCCTCGGGCCGGGGCGGGCAGCCGGGAATGTAGACGTCCACGGGGAGGAACTTGTCCACGCCCTGAACGACCGAGTAGATGTCGTACATGCCGCCGGAGTTGGCGCATGAACCCATGGAGATGACCCACTTGGGCTCCAGCATCTGCTCGTAGAGGCGCTGGATGACTGGCGCCATCTTGATGAAGCAGGTGCCGGCGATGACCATGAAGTCGGCCTGGCGGGGTGATGCGCGAATGACTTCCGCACCGAAACGCGCCACGTCATGCGGGGCGGTGAAGGCGGTGGTCATTTCCACATAGCAGCAGGACAGGCCGAAGTTGTACGGCCACAAGGAGTTCTTGCGCCCCCAGTTGACCGCGCCGTTAAGCACGTCCGAGAGCTTGCCCATGTAGATGTTCTTGTGAACCTGATCCTCTAGCAGCGGGTCGGAGACGACCTCCCGCTGGCCGATCGGATACGCCTCGTTGGGCGCATTCGGGTCGACCCGAGTAAGTTTGTATTGCATCGCCAAAGCCTCATTGTTTTAGCTTCGCCTGCCGTTCACGACGTCCCTGCGGTGCCCAATCGAGCGCGCCGATACGCCAAAGATAGACAAGACCTGCCAACAGAATTGCTATGAAAACTGTAGCTTCGATCAGGCCCGCCCAGCCGCTTTCGCGCACCGAGACTGCCCAAGCGAAGAGATAGAGGGCTTCAACGTCGAAGATCACGAAGAGCATCGCGACCAGATAGAACTTGGCTGACAGGCGCAGACGCGCGCTGCCGGTAGGAAGCATGCCCGACTCGAAAGGCTCGTTCTTGCTACGTCCCCAGGCTTTGCTGCCGAGCAGACTGGAAACGCCGAGCATGAAGGCGATGAGCCCGCAGACACCCAGCAAGAACACAGCAAAAGCCCAGTTGTGGGACATGGTCGTTACCGCATCAGGCATGCCGGTACTCCTTGAATTAAGGAACGGCTTTTAATCTATTTAGCGACCAGACACCGTCGAGGGCGTTGGCGCGAAGTGTGTATACAATACTATGTGCAGACCAACTGTAAGTAAATTTTTCAGAGAAAATTATTCCTGAAATTCGATCATTTCTGATTGATTTGTCGCATTGGTGTAATTCTGAAGCGAGCCGTGTGGGCTGGCGTTTCAGGACTATAGCTGATGACTCTGCTCTGGCAATTTCAAGGCGCATTCATCCGGCTAATTTGCCTCATTTCGCAGCGTGATTGCCCTCAGCGAGATGAGCAATTCGCTGCCACTTTGGTGTTAAGGCGAAAGCATCGAATGGCTTGCTGGATTCTCAAAGCGCATAGCCGGCGGCATGGCTTATCACTAAACGTTATTCATCTCCAGGTGCCGTCCAACTGATCTTGTACTAGCGTGCATGAATCGCCCCATGGCGATGCGCAGTTGATCGAGCAGTGCCCACCATCCGCTGGGTCTGCGATGTTGCCCTGCCTGGGTATGCCGACCCTTCGTACGAATAACAATATGAGGGGTTTTGCCATGCCTGTTGTCCAGTCGTTGCCGCGTATTGTCCCAGCCGTTCTGTTGCTAGCCCTGAGCGCGCCTGCCAGCGCGGAATTGGGTGATTACAATTTCTGGCAGAGCTTGAGCAATCTGGTGTCGCCGCCCAGGGCCGACAATCCGGTGACGCCTGCGCAGCGAGTCGGCCCCTACCCGTTGTTGGCTAACCCGAGTGGTTTCAACAGCGGCTTCAATCCCGGCAATTACTACGGTTGGCAAACGATTCAGATGGCGCCGCAGACCGGTGCTGTGTGCGGCAATGGCTCGCCATACAAGTTCTTCATCAATCGCGTGCCGAACACGCGCAATACCATCGTTTACCTGGAGGGCGGTGGCGCCTGCTGGGACTACGCCAGTTGCAGCGGGCAAAGTGGCATACGTGGCGCGCGCAATCCGGATGGGATTACCAATGACTACATGTCGCTGCTCAATCCGGGCGCAAGTCTGGTCAGCCCCTTCGTCGTGCGTCTGCACCCCTGGACGCGCGTCAAGACGCAGAACTGGAACATGGTCTATGTGCCGTATTGCACGGGCGATATCTACTCCGGCGACAAGGTGGCGATCTACGAAGACCCGCAAGGGGCAAATCCGCCGTTGGTATGGCATCACAACGGCTTGCGTAACATGCGCGCGGTGGCCGGGTGGCTGAAGGACAACCTGCCGCGACCGACGCAGATGCTTACCACGGGATGCAGTGCAGGCGGCGCCGGCAGCCTGACCAACTATGCCAACCTGCGCCAGGACATCGCGCCGGATCGTGGTTATCTGATCAATGATTCCGGGCCGGTGTATACCGCCTTGGCTGGCGATAATCAGGCGTACCCCTCTTATCCGCTGCAGACCCTGATCCGTCAGGCTTGGGGCCTCGATGCCGCTCAGGGGCCGTTGCAGTACCTGCAGGCGCGTCTGCCAGGCTTCAACAGCAACGACCTGGGCAGCCTGTATCCGGCGCTCTCGAGTAATCTGCCGGGAGATCGCATGGGGCATACGCATTTCTGGCAGGACCTGAACTATTCATCCTATTCCTATGAGCGCTTCTACCCGGAGATCGTCAATGCGCCGAATCAGGCTGCCAAGGACGCCCTGATCAAGCAGCGCTGGACGACGGACACCACGCGTCTGCGCAGCCAACTGGCCAGCCTGGGTAATGTCGGTGGTTATTTCCCGCAGTTCCGTAACGTCAACGAAAGCCATTGCACCAGCATCATCGAGTTCGCCAACTCCGATATCCAGGAGCCGAATCTGCAGTTGGACAACTTCGTCAGCAGCGTTCTCGATGGCAGTGGACAGGTACTGGATGCTTCGGAAAGCAGTGATATGGCTGACCGCAACAAACCCTTCAATCTGCTTTATTACCTGCTGGACCAGATGCTCTGAACAGGGGTTGAACCAACGCGGCGACAACTTGGGTTGTCACCGCGTTCAGCTGTTGGGAGCTTGTCGGTACGAGGGTGTACGAATTTTTGTGTAACCGACTCATGAGCGACACTGTCGCTCCGAACCGGAGACACCATGAGCAAGACG
>NZ_RHQP01000045.1:0-35740 GCF_003935465.1 Pseudomonas sp. o96-267 | reverse complement strand
AACGACAATGCCCCCATCGACTGATGGAGGCATTGTCTTCACCTTGCACTCAGACTGCTAGGTTTTCACACAGTCTGCACCAGGGACGCCTTTTTCAGTATCACGGAGTGGCGCATGCCAGATTCCGTTTTCGTTCGGTCGCTTACTTGGCGCCGAATACGCCGAAACGCTGCTTGAAGCGATCGATACGGCCGCCGGTGTCCAGCACTTTCTGCTTACCGGTGTAGAACGGGTGGCACTCGGAGCAAACGTCCAGGCTCAGGTTCTTGCCCAGGGTGGAGCGGGTCTTGATCACGTTGCCGCAGGAGCAGGTGGCGTCGATCTCGACATAGTTCGGATGGATATCGGCTTTCATGGTGCTTTCCTCGGGGTAGTCGTGCCGCCACCCGACCAACGTCAGGCACCGCACAGAAATAGGCCGCGCATCTTACCAGACACCTGACACGATGCAAGCTGCGCAAGGCGCCGGCCGTCGCGTGCTAAGATCGCCGGCCTGTCAAAGGAGCTCCTGGCTTGCCCAACCTGATCCTGCGCCTTGCCCTGCCCTCGCCGCTGCGCCGCCTGTTCGACTACCTCGCCCCCGCTGGCGTGTCGCGCAGTGCGCTGCAACCTGGCGTACGCCTGCGCGTGCCGTTCGGCCGGCGCGAGATGATCGGCGTGCTGGTGGAAGTCGGCAGCCAGAGCGAAGTCCCACTCGACAAGCTCAAGCCCGCCCTGGAGCTGCTCGATGCTCGCCCCCCACTGCCAGCGCCGCTGTTCAAGCTGTGCCTGTGGACGGCGCAGTACTACCAGCACAGCCTCGGCGATACCCTGAGCTGGGCCTTGCCGGTACTGCTGCGCCAGGGCGAGCCGGCCGAGACCCGCCAGGAGCGTTACTGGCTGGCCAGCAAGGGCGCCAGTGTCGACGACCCGCGCCTGGCCCGCGCGCCGCGCCAGCGCGACGCACTCAAGGCGCTGGCACAACACCCGCACGGCGTGGCCCACAGCCTGCTCAGCCAGCTGCAACTCAATCGCGACAGCCTGCAATTACTGCATGAGAAGGGGCTGGTACGGGTCGAGGTGCGCCGCACCCGGCCTCATCCCAAGCCCGCGCACTGGCTGGCACAACCGGAACTGCCACTGAACGCCGAGCAACGCGCCGCCGTGAACGCGGTGGCGTCAGGTTGGGATCAGTTCAATGCCTTCCTGCTCGCCGGCGTCACCGGCAGCGGCAAAACCGAGGTTTACCTGCAACTGATCCACCAATGCCTGCAAGCCGGTAAGCAGGCCCTGGTGCTGATCCCCGAGATCAACCTCGGGCCGCAGACCTTCGACCGTTTCGCCCGCCGCTTCAACGCACGCATCGCCCTGCTGCATTCAGCGGTCAATGATCGCGACCGCCTCGATGCCTGGCTGGCCGCGCGCGATGGCGAGGCCGACATCATCATCGGCACCCGCTCGGCACTGTTCACGCCGATGAAGAACCCAGGGTTGATCATCGTCGACGAAGAACACGACGCCTCCTATAAACAGCAGGAAGGCCTGCGCTATCACGCCCGTGACCTGGCGCTGGTGCGCGCGCGCCAGGAAGACATACCCATCGTCCTCGGCTCGGCCACGCCCTCGCTGGAAAGCCTGCACAACGCCCACAGCGGCCGCTACGCCCTGCTCAAGCTGACCCAGCGCGCTGGCGGCGCCAGCCAGCCGCGCTTCCTGCGCCTGGACGTGAAGAGCCGGCCGCTCGACTCGGGCATCTCCGGGCCGATGCAGCAGGCCATCGCCCAGACCCTGGCGGCCGGCCAACAGGTGCTGGTGTTCCTCAACCGTCGCGGGTTCGCCCCGACCCTGCTCTGCCACGACTGCGGCTGGCTCTCCGAGTGCCCGCGTTGCGATGCGCGCATGACCGTGCACCAGCGTTATCAGGAACTGCGCTGCCACCATTGCGGCCATGTCGAGAAGCAACCAAGCAATTGCCCGAAATGCCAGCACGTCGACCTGCGCCCGGTCGGCGCCGGCACCGAGCGCGCCGAGGAGCGCCTGGCGCTGCTGTTCCCCGATTACCCGGTGCTGCGCATCGACCGCGACAGCACCTCGCGCAAGGGCGCGATGGATCGCCTGTTCGCCACCATCAACAAGGGCGAGCCGTGCATCCTGGTCGGCACGCAGATGCTCGCCAAGGGTCATCACTTCCCCCGGGTAACCCTGGTGTCGATCCTCGATGCCGACGGCGGCCTGTTCTCGGCGGATTTTCGCGCCAGCGAGCGCATGGCGCAGTTGATCGTACAGGTCGCCGGCCGCGCCGGGCGGGCCGAGGAGCCAGGCAAGGTGATCATCCAGAGCCACCTGGCCGACCATCCGCTGCTGGTGCAACTGACCGAGCAAGGCTACTTCGCCTTCGCCGAACAGGCGCTGAGCGAACGCCGCAGTGCCGGTCTGCCACCGTTCTGCCACTTGGCGTTGCTGCGCGCCGAAGCGCACAAGCCAGGCCAGGCCGAGAGTTTTCTCGATGAGGCCTGCAGCGAGGCCGAACATTTGCTGGGCGAACTGGGCTTGTCCGGCATCGAACTGCTCGGACCGGTGCCCGCACCGATGGAACGCCGCGCCGGGCGCTTCCGCGCGCAACTGCTGCTGCAGGGCAATGCCCGCGCCCCGCTGCACCGCCTGCTCAACCATTGGCTGCATGCACTGGAGCAAATGCCCAGCGGCCGCGCAGTGCGCTGGTCGCTGGATGTCGACCCGATCGATCTTTTCTAGGCCTCAGGCTGCAAGCTGCAGGCCGCAGGCCGATCGCTTTGCCTGAAGCCTGTGGCCTGCAACCTGCAGCTACTTCTATAATGCGCAGTTTTCGACCAAAGCCCCAAGGCAACCCGAGCCGAACATGAAAGACAGCATTCGCCACCTGATCCAGCAAGCCCTCGACCGCCTGACCGCCGAAGGCGTGTTGCCTGCGGGCCTGACGCCGGCCATCCAGGTGGAGAACACCAAGGACAAGAGCCACGGCGACTTCGCCAGCAACATCGCCATGATGCTGGCCAAGCCGGCTGGCATGAAGCCGCGCGACCTGGCCGAGAAACTGATCACAGCCCTGCCGGCCGACGCGCAGATCACCAAGGTGGAAATCGCCGGCCCCGGCTTTCTCAACTTTTTCCAGAACAGCGATGCCCTGGCCCAGCGTCTGGAAGCCGCGCTGGCAGATGCCAAGCTGGGCGTACGCAAGAACGGCCCGGCGCAGCGTGTGGTGGTCGACCTGTCGGCGCCCAACCTGGCCAAGGAAATGCACGTAGGCCACCTGCGCTCGACCATCATCGGCGACGGCGTGGCGCGCGTGCTGGAGTTTCTCGGCGACACGGTGATCCGCCAGAACCACGTCGGCGACTGGGGCACCCAATTCGGCATGCTGCTGGCCTACATGCAGGAAAACCCGGCCGCCGCCGAAAGCGAGCTGGCCGACCTGGAAGGCTTCTATCGTGCAGCGAAGAAGCGCTTCGACGAATCGCCCGAGTTCGCCGACCGCGCCCGCGAACTGGTGGTCCAGCTGCAGGCCGGTGACGCCGAGTGCCTGCGCCTGTGGCATCGCTTCAACGACATCTCCCTCTCGCATTGCCAGGCACTGTACGACCGCCTCGGAGTCAAGCTCTCCATGGCCGACGTCAAGGGCGAGAGCGCCTATAACGACGACCTGCCGCAGGTGGTCGCCGACCTTGCCGCCAAGGGCCTGCTGACCGAGGACAATGGCGCCAAGTGCGTATTCATGGACGAGTTCAAGAACGCCGAAGGCAACCCGCTGCCGCTGATCGTGCAGAAGGCTGGCGGCGGCTACCTGTACGCCACCACCGACCTGGCTGCCACCCGCTACCGCGCAGACACGCTCAAGGCCGACCGCGTGCTGTACTTCGTCGACCAGCGCCAGGCCTTGCACTTCCAGATGGTCTTCGCCTGCGCGCGCCTGGCCGGCTTCGTCCCCGCCAGCATGGACATGGAACACATGGGCTTCGGCACCATGAACGGCCCGGACGGCCGCCCGTTCAAGACCCGTGACGGCGGCACGGTGAAGCTGGTGCAACTGCTCGACGAAGCCGAACAGCGCGCCTACAGCCTGGTAAAGGACAAGAACCCGGAACTGGACGAGGACGAGCTGCGTAGAATCGCCCGCGTGGTCGGCATCGCCTCGGTTAAATACGCCGACCTGTCCAAGCACCGCACCAGCGACTACAGCTTCAACTTCGACCTGATGCTGAGCTTCGAAGGCAATACCGCACCCTACCTGCTGTACGCCTATACCCGCGTGGCTGGTGTGTTCCGCAAGCTGGGCAAGGGCGTGGACGAGATCGGCGGGCAAATCACCCTGGTTGCCGATCAGGAGCAAGCCCTGGCCGCCAAGCTGGCACAATTCAACGAGCTGCTCGGCAACGTCGCCGACAAGGGCACGCCGCACATTCTTTGTGCCTACCTGTATGACCTCGCCGGCCTGTTCTCCAGCTTCTATGAGAATTGCCCGATCCTGAGTGCCGAGGACGAAGCCACCCGCGACAGCCGTCTGCGTCTGGCCGCCCTCATCGGTCGCACTCTCAAGCAGGGCCTGGAGCTGCTCGGCCTGGAAACCCTGGAGCGGATGTAAATGGCAGCGCGCAAGAAGCCGGCACCGAAACGCGGCGCCAGTCGCTATCAAGCACCGGCGAAGAAGCCCGTACCAGGATGGATCTGGCTGGCCTGCGGCCTGGTGGTCGGTGGTTTCTTCATGTTCCTGTTCAGCCTCGAACCGGGCCGTGACGAGATCAAGCGCGACAAGGGCGAGCAGGTGCGCAGCACCAAGCCGGAGCCGAAGCCGACGCAACCCGAGCCGTCCAGACCCAAGTACGATTTCTACACCCTGCTGCCGGAGTCGGAAGTGATCCTGCCGCAGGCACTGGAAGAAACGCCGCCACCCGTGCCCGAACAGAAACCGGTCACCCCGGAAGAGGCTGCGAAGATCGACACCGCTCGCGCCGAAGCTGCGCTCAACGGCCAGGTGCCGCCGCCTGCTCCGCCGGTACTGGCAAGCGCGCCCGTCACCACGCAGTTCTTCCTTCAGGCCGGCTCGTTCCGCAAGCGTGACGATGCCGATACCGTGCGCGCGCAGATCATCCTGCTCGGCCAGAACGTACGCGTGGAAACCGGCAAGGTGCGCGACGAGACTTGGCACCGCGTCCTGGTCGGCCCCTTCGCCAGTCGCGAGCAACTCGCGGCCGCGCAGAAGACCCTCGCTGGCAACGGCTACAGCAATCTGCTGTTACAGCAGCGCCAGGTCCGCTGATCGTCCGACAGGCCGTTGAAAAACGTAGGCGAGGCAGGCTGGCCGAGGCAAAAACAGCCGAAAAAGCGCAGTTTACGCGTTGTAAATGAGCATTTTGAGGCTGTTTTTAACGACGGCCAGACAACGAAGGTAGTTTTTCAACAGCCTGTTGAGCCCGCCGCCGGTTGAAAATCTGCGGCGGGCACCCCATCTGAGTTTCCATCCGGGCAAGTTCGCCCCGCAGCGTGGAGATTCACCCTTGACCACCATCGTTTCAGTGCGCCGCCACGGCAAGGTCGTGATGGCTGGCGACGGCCAGGTTTCCCTCGGCAACACCGTCATGAAGGGCAATGCCAAGAAGGTGCGCCGCCTCTACCACGGCCAGGTGCTGGCCGGCTTCGCCGGTGCAACCGCCGATGCTTTTACCCTATTCGAGCGCTTCGAAGGCCAGCTCGAGAAACATCAAGGCCACCTGGTACGCGCCGCCGTCGAGCTGGCCAAGGACTGGCGTACCGACCGTAGCCTGAGCCGCCTGGAAGCCATGCTGGCCGTAGCCAACAAGGATGCCTCCCTGATCATCACCGGCAACGGCGACGTGGTCGAACCCGAGGAAGGCCTGATCGCCATGGGCTCCGGCGGCAACTTCGCTCAGGCCGCCGCGCGCGCCTTGCTGATGAAGACCGACCTGTCGGCCCTTGAGGTAGCGCAGACCGCACTCGGCATCGCCGGCGACATCTGCGTGTTCACCAACCATCATCAGACCATCGAGGAACTGGACGCTGCCGAGTAGCGTCCACTGCCTCAGAACCTGTTCCCGATGCCGACGAACAGGCGCTCACAGTTTCCCGATAGCGAGCCAGATTCCATGTCCATGACGCCCCGCGAGATCGTCCACGAACTCAACCGCCACATCATCGGCCAGGACGACGCCAAACGCGCCGTCGCCATCGCCCTGCGCAACCGCTGGCGGCGCATGCAGCTTCCGGCTGAACTGCGCCAGGAAGTGACACCGAAGAACATCCTGATGATCGGCCCGACCGGCGTCGGCAAGACCGAAATCGCCCGTCGCCTGGCCAAGCTGGCCAACGCGCCGTTCCTCAAGGTCGAGGCGACCAAGTTCACAGAGGTCGGCTACGTCGGCCGCGACGTCGAGTCGATCATCCGCGACCTGGCCGATGCCGCGGTGAAGATGCTGCGCGAACAGGAGATCACCAAGGTTCGTCACCGTGCCGAAGATGCCGCCGAAGAGCGCATCCTCGACGCGCTGCTGCCACCTGCACGTCAGGGTTTCGGTGATGAGCCTGCGCGCAGCGAGGATTCCAATACCCGTCAGCTGTTCCGCAAGCGCCTGCGCGAAGGTCAGTTGAACGACAAGGAAATCGATATCGAAGTGGCCGACTCACCCATGGGCGTCGAGATCATGACCCCGCCGGGCATGGAGGAGATGACCAACCAGCTGCAGAACCTGTTCTCCAGCATGGGCAAGGGCAAGAAGAAGAGCCGCAAGCTCAAGGTCGCCGATGCCCTCAAACTGGTGCGCGACGAGGAAGCCGCGCGCCTGGTCAACGAGGAAGAACTCAAGGCCCGCGCACTGGAAGCCGTCGAGCAACACGGCATCGTCTTCATCGACGAGATCGACAAGGTGGCCAAGCGCGGCAACACCGGCGGCGCCGATGTTTCTCGCGAGGGTGTGCAGCGCGACCTGCTGCCGCTGATCGAGGGCTGCACGGTCAACACCAAGCTGGGCATGGTCAGGACCGACCATATCCTGTTCATCGCCTCGGGCGCTTTCCACCTGAGCAAGCCGAGCGACCTGGTGCCCGAGCTGCAAGGCCGACTGCCGATTCGCGTCGAGCTCAAGGCGCTGAGCCCGCAGGACTTCGAGCGCATCCTCAGCGAGCCGCACGCTTCGCTTACCGAGCAGTACAGTGCGCTGCTGCAAACCGAGGGTTTGAGCATCGAATTCGCCGAAGACGGCATCAAGCGCCTGGCGGAGATCGCCTGGCAGGTCAACGAGAAAACCGAGAACATCGGTGCCCGTCGCCTGCACACCCTGCTCGAACGCCTGTTGGAGGAAGTCTCCTTCAGTGCCGGTGATCTGGCTGGCCAGCAGAACGGCGAACCGATTCGCATCGACGCAACCTACGTCAACGGCCACCTCGGTGAGCTGGCGCAGGACGAAGACCTGTCGCGCTATATCCTGTAAGCCCCGTAGCCCGGATGCAGTCCGGGGCCCCTGAAAAGCCCCCGGATTGCATCCGGGCTACCGATAGCGGAAATCAGCCATGCCCATCCCCAGCGCGATCAAACTGCACAAGGCCTCGAAAACCCTGGAGCTGCGTTATGGCGAGCAGAGCTATCGGCTCAGTGCCGAGTTTCTGCGCGTGCATTCGCCCTCGGCCGAAGTGCAGGGGCATGGCAAGCCGATCCTGCAGACCGGCAAACTCAACGTCGGTCTCGAGCGCATCGAACCGGCTGGCAACTACGCACTGAAACTGTGCTTCGACGATGGCCACGACAGCGGCCTGTTCACCTGGGAATACCTGTACGAACTGGCCACACGCCAGGACGCGCTGTGGACCGACTACCTGGCCGAACTCAGCGCTGCTGGAAAATCTCGCGACCCCAGCGAGTCGGTCGTCCGCCTGATGCTCTGAGCGGCTGCAAAAGCCTCGACGCAGAGCGCTCGCGCCCATCACATAGAGTCACGTTAGCGACAGTTAGAGCGCGTTTTCTAATCTATCGCGGCATACTCCTGCCCCACTGACCAGCTTGCTTAACTTCAAAAACTCGGGTAACCAAGGAACTGGCAGGTTCCCTGCATTTGGCTGTGCCAGATGCAACGAAAGATGCGGACTCGATCCGCCCCCGGTTAACCCGAGCAGTACCAGGCCCTGTGTCGCCGCGCGCCCCCACAGACCGGTATTCGTCTCAGGACAATGGAGCGTCGTAGATGAGTGATAAGAATAACGAAGACCTGAAACGCCAGGCCTCGGAAAACACTCTGGGACTCAACCCAGTGATTGGCATCCGCGGCAAGGATCTCCTGACTTCTGCCCGCATGGTGCTCACCCAGGCACTCAAGCAACCCTTCCACAGCGCCAAGCATGTCGCCCATTTCGGCCTCGAACTGAAGAACGTAATGCTCGGCCAGTCCGCGCTCAAGCCTGAAGACGGTGACCGCCGCTTCGCCGACCCGGCCTGGAGCCAGAACCCGCTGTATCGCCGCTACCTGCAGACCTACCTGGCCTGGCGCAAGGAGCTGCACGACTGGATCGAGCACAGCTCGCTGTCCGAGCAGGACGCCAGTCGCGGTCACTTCGTGATAAACCTGATGACCGAAGCCATGGCGCCGTCCAACAGCATGGCCAACCCGGCCGCGGTCAAACGCTTCTTCGAAACCGGCGGCAAAAGCCTGCTCGATGGTCTCTCGCACCTGGCCAAGGACATGGTGCACAACGGCGGCATGCCCAGCCAGGTGAACATGGAGGCCTTCGAGGTCGGCAAGAACCTGGCCACCACCGACGGCGCCGTGGTCTTTCGCAATGACGTGCTGGAGCTGATCCAGTACAAGCCGATCACCGAGAGCGTGCACGAACGCCCGCTGCTGGTGGTGCCGCCGCAGATCAACAAGTTCTACGTCTTCGACCTGTCGCCAGACAAGAGCCTGGCGCGCTTTCTGCTGCGCAGCCAGGTGCAGACCTTCGTGGTCAGTTGGCGCAACCCGACCAAGGCGCAGCGCGAGTGGGGTCTGTCTACCTACATCGAGGCGCTCAAGGAAGCTATCGACGTCATCTGCGCCATCACCGGCAGCAAGGACGTCAACATGCTCGGCGCCTGCTCTGGCGGCCTGACCACCGCCTCCCTGCTCGGCCACTACGCTGCTCTCGGCCAGCAGAAGGTCAACGCCCTGACCCTGCTGGTCAGCGTGCTCGATACCCAGCTCGACACCCAGGTGGCGCTGTTCGCCGACGAGAAGACCCTGGAGGCGGCCAAGCGCCGCTCCTACCAGGCCGGTGTGCTGGAAGGCAGCGACATGGCCAAGGTGTTCGCCTGGATGCGTCCCAACGACCTGATCTGGAACTACTGGGTCAACAACTACCTGCTCGGCAACGAGCCGCCGGTGTTCGACATTCTCTACTGGAACAACGACACCACACGCCTGCCGGCTGCGCTGCACGGCGAGTTCATCGAAATGTTCCAGACCAACCCGTTGACCCGTCCCGGCGCGCTGGAAGTGTGCGGTACGCCGATCGACCTCAAACAGGTCACCTGCGACTTCTTCGTCGTCGCCGGCACCACCGACCACATCACACCATGGGATTCCTGCTACAAATCGGCTCATCTGTTCGGCGGCAAGTGCGAGTTCGTGCTCTCCAACAGCGGCCATATCCAGAGCATTCTCAACCCGCCGGGCAACCCCAAGGCGCGCTACATGACCAACAGCGAGATGCCGCTGGACCCGAAGGCCTGGCAGGAAAGCTCGACCAAGCACGCCGACTCCTGGTGGCTGCACTGGCAGACCTGGCTGGCCGAGCGCTCAGGCAAGACCAAGAACGCGTCCACCACACTGGGCAACAAAAAATTCCCGGCCGGCGAAGCCGCCCCGGGCACCTACGTACACGAACGTTGATGCGGCGCCTCTGGCGCCACACTGCCCGCGGCACTGGGAAGTGCCGCACGTCACGACGGCCTGGCCGGGCGTGACGAACCAGGATTGCCCTGGTCATTCTGGAAGCGGCCAGGATCGTCGCCTCCAGCGCTTAACTCCATAGGGGCTGCGCCCATGCCGCAACCATTCGTATTCCGCACCATCGACCTCGATGGGCAGACCATCCGCACCGCGGTGCGGCCGGGCAACAGCCAGTTGGTGCCGCTGCTGATCTTCAATGGCATCGGCGCCAACCTGGAGCTGGTGATGCCCTTCGTCGCCGCCCTGGACCCAGAGTTGGAAATCATCGCCTTCGACGTTCCTGGCGTTGGTGGCTCATCGACCCCGGCCACCCCTTACCGGTTTCCCGGTCTGGCCAAGCTGGCGGCGCGCATGCTGGACTATCTCGACTACGGTCAGGTCAACGCCATCGGTGTGTCCTGGGGCGGCGCACTCGCGCAGCAGTTCGCCCATGACTACCCCGAGCGCTGCAAGAAGCTGATCCTCGCCGCCACGTCGGCCGGCGCGGTGATGGTGCCAGGCAAGCCCAAGGTGCTTTGGCGCATGGCCAGCCCGCGGCGCTACGTGCAGCCGTCCTACGGCGTGCGCATCGCCCCGGACATCTACGGCGGCGCCTTCCGTCGCGACCCCAAGCTGGCCATGGCGCATGCCAGCAAGGTGCGTTCGGGCGGCAAGATGGGCTACTACTGGCAGCTGTTCGCCGGCCTCGGCTGGACCAGCATTCACTGGCTGCACAAGATCCGCCAACCGACGCTGGTGATGGCCGGCGATGACGACCCGCTGATCCCGCTGATCAATATGCGCCTGCTGGCCTGGCGCATTCCCAACGCCGAACTGCACGTGATCGACGACGGCCACCTGTTCCTGGTGACCCGCGCCGAGGCGGTGGCGCCGATCATCATGAAGTTTCTCGAAGAGGAACGGCACCGCGCGGTGATGCACCCGCAGCCAACACCTGTGCGCCAGCATTGACCCGCACCAGCTTAGTGCGCAATGTAGGGCATGCGCGACGAAGGGGCCGATAACGGCCCCTTCGATTTTCGACGCGGCGCTCTGGAATGCACTTCCCGCGTGCCTGGTACAGGGCTTGCTGCACAGGTTGCACAAGCACAAGGTGCGCGTCAGGCAGTCCGCGCCATGAAAGTCTCTTGCAGGTCGTGCTCAACGACCTGCCAAGCGGTTTGACGATGGAGTGTTACACCATGCGAGACAAGTCGAACCTGGCCTCACTGCCGGCACCTGCCACCTTCATGAATGCCCAAAGCGCAGTAGTGGGCGTACGCGGGCGCGATCTGTTATCGACCATGCGCCTGCTGGCCACCCAGAGCCTGAAGAATCCAGTACGTAGCGGCCGGCATCTGCTGGCCTTCGGCGGCCAGCTGGGTCGCGTGCTGCTCGGCGATACCCTGCACAAGGTCAATCCGCAGGATGCGCGTTTCGCCGATCCGACCTGGCACCTCAATCCCTTCTATCGACGCAGCCTGCAGGCCTACCTGGCGTGGCAGAAACAACTGGCGGCGTGGATCGACGACAGTGACCTGTCGGCCGATGATCGCGCCCGCGCGCGCTTTCTCGCCGCGCTGATGAGCGACGCGCTGTCGCCCTCCAATAGCCCGCTCAACCCGCAGGCGCTGAAGGAGCTGTTCAATACCGGCGGCAGTAGTGCATTCAAGGGCTTGCGCCACCTGCTCGACGACCTGCTGCACAACGACGGCATGCCCAGCCAGGTGACCAAGCATGCTTTCGAGGTCGGTCGTAACCTGGCCTGCACCCCCGGCGCAGTGGTGTTTCGCAACGAGCTGCTGGAGCTGATCCAGTACAAGCCGATGAGCGAAAAGCAGTACCTGCGCCCGCTGCTGATCGTGCCGCCGCAGATCAACAAGTACTACATATTCGACCTGTCCAACGACAAGAGCTTCGTCCAGTACGCACTGAAGAACGGCCTGCAGACCTTCATGATCAGTTGGCGCAACCCCGATCCACGGCACCGCGAATGGGGCCTGTCGAGCTACGTGCAGGCGGTCGAGGAGGCCGTCGACGCCTGCCGCGCGATCACCGGCAGCAAGGACGTCAATCTGCTCGGCGCCTGCGCCGGTGGTCTGACCATCGCCGCCCTGCAAGGCCACCTGCAGGCGCGCCGGCAGTTACGCAAGGTTGCCAGCGCTACCTATATGGTCAGCCTGCTCGACAGTCAGATCGACAGCCCGGCTATGCTCTTCGCCGACGAGGAAACCCTGGAGTCGGCCAAGCGTCGCTCCTACCAGCAAGGCGTGCTGGATGGTCGCGACATGGCCAGGGTATTCGCCTGGATGCGCCCCAATGACCTGATCTGGAACTACTGGATCAACAACTACCTGCTCGGCAAGCAGCCGCCGGCTTTCGATATCCTCTACTGGAACAACGACAACACCCGCCTGCCCGCTGCACTGCATGGTGACCTGATCGACTTCTTCAAGCACAACCCGCTCAGCCGCAGCGGCGGCCTGGAAGTCTGTGGTACGCCGGTGGACCTGGCCAAGGTCACTGTCGACAGTTTCAGCGTGGCCGGAATCAATGATCACATCACGCCCTGGGACGCAGTTTACCGCTCGACCCTGCTGCTCGGTGGCAACCGCCGCTTCATCCTCTCCAACAGCGGCCATATCCAGAGCATCCTCAACCCGCCGGGCAACCCCAAGGCCAACTACTACGAGAACGCCAAGCTCACCTCAGACCCACGCGCCTGGTATCACGACGCCCAGCACCAGCAGGGCAGCTGGTGGCCGCAGTGGCTGGAGTGGATTCAGGCGCGCTCCGGCGAGCAACGCGCCACGCTGATGACCCTGGGCAGCCAGAAGCATCCGACTATGGAGGCGGCGCCCGGCACCTACGTGCATATCCGCTGAAAGCGGTGGCCGCCAGCACGCCGGCCGGTTATCGTCAGCCCTCGCGCAGTCGAACAAGAAGCCAAGGATGAAAACCCGCGAACGCATTCTGCAAACCGCCCTGCAGCTGTTCAACGAGCAGGGCGAGCCCAATGTTTCGACCCTGGAGATCGCCAACGAACTGGACATCAGCCCAGGCAATCTCTACTACCACTTCCATGGCAAGGAGCCGCTGGTACTGGAACTGTTCGAGCGCTTCCAGAGCGAGATGACGCCGCTGCTCGATCCGCCCGCAGAGGCCCAGCTGGATGTCGAGGACTACTGGCTGTTCCTGCACCTGATCGTCGAGCGCCTGTCGCAATACCGCTTTCTCTTCCAGGATATGTCCAACCTGGCGGGACGTTTGCCGAAGCTGGCACGAGGCATTCGTCATTGGCTGAACGCGCTGAAACGCACCCTGGCTGCCCTGCTCGCCCGCCTGATGGCCGATGGGCAGTTGAACAGCGGCACTCAGGCTCTCGGCCAACTGGTCGAGCAGATCACCCTGACCCTGCTCTTCTCCCTCGACTACCAGCGCATCCTCGACCAGCAGGGTGAAGTGCGCCTGGTGGTGTACCAGATCATGATGCTGGTCGCGCCGCACCTGAATCAGCCATCACGCGGCACCGTCGAGCACCTGGCACAGCGTTATCTGGAAGCCTGACGCGCACCCTAGGTTGCTGCGCTTGGCGCACACCTTGGGCCGGAAATGAAAACGCCCGGCACTAGGCCGGGCGTTTTTGATCCTGAGACACTCAGGACGAGGTGGCTGGGGTTGCCGGAGTGGCAGCCGGAGCCGGTGCAGCGGTCGGGGTCGCAGCGGCGGCAGGTGTCGGAGCCGGTGCAGCCGGTTTCGGCGCTGCTGCCTTGGGCGCAGCCGGCTTCTTCGCAGCGGGTTTCTTCGCCGCAGCCGGTTTGGCCGCAGGCTTGGCTACGGGCTTGGCGGCTGCTGCAGGCTTGGCAGCGGGTTTCGCTGCGGCCTTGGCTGCCGGTTTGGCAGCTGGCTTGGCTGCAGCTTTAGCAGCGGGTTTGGCGGCCGGTTTTGCAGCGGGTTTGGCAGCTGCTTTCGGAGCCGGTTTGGCGGCTGCTTTCGCGGCAGGCTTAGGCGCAGCCTTGGCTGCTGGCTTGGCCACCGTTTTCGCCGATACACCGGTAATTTTTTCCAGCTGCTTGGTCAGGCTGTCGACCTTGTCGTTCAATGCCTTGACCTCGTTGCGGCTGGGCACGCCCAGACGCGAGATGGCATTGTTCAGACGCTTGTCGAAAGCCTCTTCCAGCTCACCCCACTTGCCGATCGCCTTGCCCCGGACTTCATCGACCTTGGACTTGGCGGAACCGACCTTGGAGCCGACGCCGGCTTTCACCGCGCCAACCTGCTTGTCGACTTCACTCTTGGCCTGCTTCTCAGCCTTCTCGCCATCCTTGACCAGCGTATCGAACAGCTTGGTGCCGTCCTTGCTGACCTTAGAGTAAGCGCCCAAGCCTGCCAACCAGATCTGACGCGAGTATTTCTCGACCTCGCCGATCCAGGAGCTGGTCTGTTTCTCGGTTTTCTTCTTAACAGCCATCCTGATCTCCTTATTTGGTACGCGCGACATGCTCGAGCAACGCGCTCAGCTCATCCAGCTTAGCAGAGAGTGCTTCAACATCCTGCTTGGACGGAATGCCGATACGGTTCAGAGCGGAAGCCACACGAGTATCGAAAGCCTTCTCGATCTTGTCGAGTTGAACTTCGACCTTGCCTTTAACGCTGGTGACATTGGAATTGACCGACTGCTTGACCGATTCGATCTGGCTGTTGGCGGCTTCTACCTGCTCGTCGACCAGCTTCTTGCCTTTGCTCTCGACGCCTTCACCGGCCTTGACCAGCTCCTTGAAGTATTCAGCCCCCTCGACACCCGCCTTGGCGTAAGCGCCCAGGCCAGCGAGGTAGATCTTGCGGGCATACCCCTTCACGTCGTCGAACAGACCGGCTTTGTCTTCGACCACGGTTTCTACTTTTTTCTTCACGGATACTTTCGACATGGTGCACCTCACGCGCTTTGACAGTTAGCGGAAACGCCCACGGGATGCAGGCTTGGGTACACCCTAAGGAGAAAAATTAGAAATCGCATACTAGGAGCAGGCGAAGTACGCATGCTCAAGCACCTCAGCGAAGGTGCGCACAGCGCACCCTACCGGCTTGCTGCCACTCTCAGGCCAACGACTTATCCAAGACCTGCTCGATCTCGCGCTGGATCATGCCGCCCATGGGCGATAGCAGCAGACCGAGCTTGAGCTCGACGCGCACAGTGTCTTCACCCACCGCGATGCTGCCGTCGGCACCGCTGCGCTTGAACTCCAGAGTGTCGCCGTTCCAGCGATAGCGCACGTCGTACTCGCTGGCCAGGCGCTCGGCCAGGCGCTCGGCTTTTTCGCGGGCGCCCTCGCGACCGAGGGAATGGGATCGTTCGACACGAATACGGGACATGGAAACTCCTTGAACTGGCAGCGTGCCGCGTGGCTGCGGCATGAGGTCACATCACTCTACCAGCCCATCGGGCAAGCGGGCACCCAGGCAAGACAAAGGCGCCAGGCGCCTTTAGAATGGTGCGGTTTTCTACCCGGTGAGAGCGACATGAGCGATCCACGCAAGGCCCAGGAGCAGGAACCCACCACCCACTTCGGTTTCCAGGACGTACCGGAAAGCCAGAAGGCGGAAAAGGTGGCTGAAGTCTTCCACTCGGTGGCGGCCAAGTACGATCTGATGAACGACGTGCTGTCCGGCGGCCTGCACCGCCTGTGGAAGCGTTTCACCATCGAGCTGTCCGGCGTGCGTCCCGGTAACCGTGTGCTGGACATCGCCGGCGGCACCGGTGATCTGACCCGCAAGTTCGCCAGCATCGTCGGCCCGACCGGTGAAGTGGTGCTGGCCGACATCAACGACTCCATGCTCAAGGTCGGTCGCGACCGCCTGCTGGACAAGGGCGTGGCCGGCAACGTGCAGTTCGTTCAGGCCGATGCCGAGAAGCTGCCGTTCCCCGACAATCACTTCGACGTGGTCACCATCGCCTTCGGCCTGCGCAACGTCACCCACAAGGATGCGGCCATCGCCTCCATGCTGCGTGTGCTCAAACCCGGTGGCCGCCTGCTCGTGCTGGAGTTTTCCAAGCCCGGCAACCCGCTGCTGGCCAAGGTCTACGACACCTATTCGTTCAGCTTCATGCCGCTGGCTGGCAAGCTGATCACCAATGATTCGGAAAGCTACCGCTACCTCGCCGAGTCGATCCGCATGCACCCGGATCAGGAAACCCTCAAGGCGATGATGGTCGATGCCGGCTTCGAACGCGTGACCTACCACAACATGACCGGCGGCATCGTCGCCCTGCACCGAGGCATCAAGCCTTAATGCTCATAACCGGATTGCTGGCAGGCGTCGAAACGGGCCTCAACCGGGTTCTCGGCCTCGATGGCACGGCCTTGCCGCGCCTGCAGGCGCTGAGCGGCAAGGTCATCGCCGTACACTGCCAGAGCCCCGCCCTGGAGCTGTTCATCCTGCCCAGCGGCGACGGCCTGCAACTGGCGTCGCAATGGCATGCACCACCCGACTGCACGCTCACCGCACCCGCCGCCAGCCTGGCGCGCCTGGCACTGAGCCGCGACAAGACCGCCGTGCTGCACCGACCGGAAGTCTCGCTCGATGGCGACAGCGCGGTGCTGCTGCAACTGGCCGGCATCCTCCAGGATCTGGAGCTGGACTGGGAATACGAACTCTCCCGCTGGCTCGGCCCGGTGGCCACTACCCTGCTCGCCGGCCATCTGCGCAGCCGGGTGAACCTGGCCAGCAGCGGCGCTGCCAGCCTCAAGCAGGATCTGGCCGATTACCTGGCCGAAGAATCACGCACGCTGGTGGGCCAGCGCGAAGCCGATGTGCGCTTTGCCGAACTGGACCATCTCAAACTCGCCCTCGACCGCCTGGAAGCACGCATCGAGCGCCTCACTTCTGCCAATAAGTCCGACGCATGAAGCTGCTTGCCGTTCGCCGTCTGCTGCGTATCCAGCGCGTGGTCATCCGCTATCAACTGGACGACCTGCTCCTCGAACTGCCTTTGCCATTCTGGCTGCGCGCACTGTCCTGGCTGTTGCCGTGGCGCTGGCTGCCGCGCAAGCCATCGCAACTGTCGCGCGGCGCACGCCTGCGCCTGGCGCTAGAAGACCTCGGACCTATCTTCATCAAGTTCGGCCAACTGCTGTCCACTCGCCGCGACCTGATGCCGCCAGACGTCGCCGACGAACTGGCGCGCCTGCAGGATCAGGTACCGCCGTTCCCCGAAGCTCAGGCCATCGCCCTGATCGAGCGTCAGCTCGGCGCACCGGTGAGCGAACTGTTCGCCCGCTTCGACAGCCAGCCGCTGGCCTCTGCCTCGGTCGCGCAGGTGCACGCCGCGCAGCTCAAGACCGGCGAGGAAGTGGTGGTCAAGGTCGTACGCCCAGGCCTCAAGCCGGTGATCCGCCAGGATCTGGCCTGGCTTTTCCTGATCGCCCGCATTGCCGAAAAAGCCTCGGCCGATGCCCGCCGCCTGCGCCCGGTGGAAGTGGTCAGCGACTACGAGAAGACCATCTTCGACGAGCTCGACCTGCTGCGCGAAGCGGCTAACGCCAGCCAGCTGCGACGCAATTTCGACGGTTCGCCGCTGCTCTACGTACCACAGGTGTACTGGGACCTGTGCCGTCCGCAAGTGCTGGTGATGGAGCGCATCTACGGCATCCCGGTCACCGATCTGGCGACCCTGGCCGACCAGCGCACCGACATGAAGCTCCTGGCCGAGCGCGGCGTGGAAATCTTCTTCACCCAGGTGTTCCGCGACAGCTTCTTCCACGCCGACATGCACCCCGGCAACATCTTCGTCAGCACGCGCACGCCCTGGAGCCCACAGTACATCGCCATCGACTGCGGCATCGTCGGCAGCCTCACCGACGAGGATCAGGACTACCTGGCGCGCAACCTGCTGGCTTTCTTCAAGCGCGACTATCGCAAGGTCGCGCAGCTGCACATCGACTCCGGCTGGGTGCCGGCGGAGACCAAGGTCAACGAGTTCGAGGCTGCGATCCGCACCGTCTGTGAGCCGATCTTCGAACGGCCGCTGAAAGACATCTCCTTCGGCCAGTTGCTGCTGCGCCTGTTCCAGACCGCGCGGCGCTTCAACATGGAAGTGCAGCCACAGTTGGTACTGCTGCAAAAGACCCTGCTCAACATCGAAGGCCTCGGTCGCCAGCTGTATCCGGACCTGGACCTGTGGAGCACCGCCCAGCCCTATCTCGAACGCTGGATGCGCGAACGCATCAGCCCGTTACACCTGCTGCGCAATCTGCAGCAACAGGCCGAGCAGGTGCCGCACCTGTCGCAGATCGCCCGCGATACCCTGGAGCGCCTGCAGCGCTCTCAGCAACGCGAAGAGCAGCACCCCAGCAGCGACCGATGGCCACTACGCCTGCTCGGCGCCGCACTGATCGCTGCCGGTACCATTCAAGGCCTGGCACCGCTGCTAGCCGCCTGGCCCGCCTGGCTGATGGTCGGCGGCGGACTCTATCTGGTGCTGCGCCGATAGCCAGTTGGCCGCGGCGCTGGCACACTTGGTGAATTAACGGGCCCAAGGGCCCGGCAGACTTGGAACACCGATGAAAGATTGGCTCGACGAAATCCACTGGAACGAAGACGGCCTGGTGCCAGCGATAGCCCAGGATTACCAGAGCGGCCGCATCCTGATGATGGCCTGGATGAACCGCGAATCCCTCGCTCTCACCGCCGCCGAGAACCGCGCCATCTACTGGTCGCGCTCACGTGGCAAGCTGTGGCGCAAGGGTGAAGAGTCCGGCCATGTGCAGAAGCTGCACGAACTGCGCCTGGACTGCGACGCCGACGTCATCGTGCTGATGGTCGAGCAACTGGGCGGCATCGCCTGCCACACCGGTCGCGAGAGCTGCTTCTATCGCGTATACGAGAATGGCGACTGGAAAACCGTCGACGCCGTGCTGAAAGACCCGCACGCCATCTATGCAGGACACAGCCATGAGTGACACCCTGAGCCGCCTGGCCGAGGTACTGGAAGCGCGCAAGGGCGCAGCGGCCGACAGCTCCTATGTCGCCAGCCTTTATCACAAGGGCCTGAACAAGATTCTGGAAAAGGTCGGTGAGGAATCGGTGGAAACCATCCTCGCCGCCAAGGACGCCGCCAGCAGCGGTGACTGCAAGGACCTGATCTACGAAACCGCCGATCTATGGTTCCACAGCCTGGTCATGCTCGCCGCCCTTGGCCAGCATCCTCAGGCCGTGCTGGATGAACTGGATCGCCGTTTCGGCCTATCCGGCCACGCGGAAAAAGCCGCGCGACCGCAATCCGAATAACTTTCACAACGGAGAACTCATCATGGGTTTCGGCGGTATCAGCATCTGGCAACTCCTGATCATCCTGCTCATCGTGGTCATGCTTTTCGGTACCAAGCGCCTGAAAGGCCTGGGCTCGGATCTGGGCGACGCGATCAAGGGCTTCCGTAAATCGATGGATAGCAGCGAAGCTGAAAAGCCCGCCGTGGAAGAGCCCAAGGGCCAGACCATCGATGCCCAGGCACGCAAGGTCGAAGAGCCGGCGAAGAAAGACTAAGCCATGTTCGACATCGGTTTTACCGAGCTATTACTGGTCGGCCTGGTGGCTCTGGTGGTGCTCGGCCCTGAGCGCTTGCCCGGCGCCGTGCGGACGGCCAGCCTGTGGATCGGCCGGATCAAGCGCAGCTTCAACTCGATCAAGGCCGAGGTGGAGCGCGAGATCGGCGCTGATGAAATTCGTCGCCAGTTGCACAACGAGCGGATTCTCGAGCTGGAGCGCGAGATGAAGGCGATGAAGCAAGACATTCTCGGCACCGGCAGCAGTAACAGCCCACCAGCCGAGAACAGCGCCAAAGCGACCACCGAAACGGCCCAGAGCGTTCAGGACAAGAATCCCCAGCCATGAGCAATAATCCACAAGCCGATCAGGAAATGCCCCTGGTCTCGCACCTGGCCGAGCTGCGTACTCGCCTGTTGCGCTGTGTAGTGATCATCCTGCTGATCTTCGCCGGCCTGTTCTACTTCGCTCAGGATATCTACGCTCTGGTAGCAGCGCCGCTGCGCGCCTACCTGCCGGAAGGCGCGACGATGATCGCCACGGGCGTCGCCTCGCCGTTTCTCACACCGTTCAAACTGACGCTGATGTGTGCGTTGTTTCTCGGCATGCCGGTGATCCTGCACCAGATCTGGGGCTTCATCGCGCCAGGGCTGTATACCCACGAACGGCGTATTGCGGTGCCACTGCTGGTCTCCAGTATTTTCCTGTTCTATGCCGGCATGGCCTTCGCCTACTTCGTGGTGTTCCCGATCATGTTCGGCTTCTTCGCCAGCGTGACGCCTGAAGGCGTGGCGATGATGACCGACATAGGCCAGTACCTGGACTTCGTCCTGACCCTGTTCTTCGCCTTCGGCGTGGCCTTCGAGATCCCCATCGCTACATTCCTGGTGATCTGGGTCGGGCTGGTAGACGTCGCCACGCTGCGCAAGAGCCGCCCCTACGTGATCGTTGGCTGCTTCGTGGTCGGCATGGTGCTGACGCCGCCGGACGTGTTCTCGCAGACGCTACTGGCAGTACCTATGTGGCTGCTGTTCGAGGCCGGCGTGCTGGCTGGCGCCATGGTCAAGCGCAAGCGCGACGAGGAACAGACCGAGGAAGAAGCCGAGGCCGAGCCCGAAGACCAACCACCCGCACCACTACCGTGAATCTGCTGCTGCTGGAAGACGCCGACTTCGTCGACGGCGACCGGGTGCGTCTCAGTGGCAGGCGCCTGAAGCATCTGCATGAAGTGCATCGCGCCGAAACCGGTGACCGCCTGCGCGTCGGTCGCCTTGACGGCTTGATGGGCGAAGGTCGACTGATCGCTCTGGATGCCGAGCACGCCGAACTGCAGGTCAGCCTCGACCAACCCCCACCGGCCAAGCTGCCGCTGACGCTGATCCTCGCCCTGCCCCGCCCGAAGATGCTCAAGCGCGTGCTGCAAACCGTTAGCGCCATGGGCGTACCGCGCCTGGTGCTGGTCAACAGCTATCGCGTGGAGAAGAGCTTCTGGCAGACGCCATTTCTCGAGGCCGAGGCCATTCGCGAACAACTGATTCTGGGCCTGGAACAGGCGCGTGATACGGTGCTGCCCGAGGTGAGCATCGAGAAACGCTTCAAGCCCTTCGTCGAGGATCGCCTGCCGGCGTTGGCAGCCGGCACGCTCGGCCTGACCGGCCATCCCGGCGATCACCCAGCCTGCCCGCGTGCAGTACAGGAGCCAGTGACCCTGGCCATCGGCCCGGAAGGCGGCTGGATTCCCTACGAAGTCGAGCTTCTGCGTGAAGCCGCAGGCCTGCAGCCGGTGCAGCTCGGCGAGCGAATCTTGCGGGTGGAGACGGCCGTGCCGGCGTTGCTGGCCAGGTTGTTCTAAACACGAACGATGAACCTGTAGGAGCGAGCTCTGCTCGCGAAGCGTTCGAGTCGCCAGCATTCGCGAGCAGAGCTCGCTCCCACAAGCTACCGCTATACCTCGAGCAGGAAGGTCACCGGCCCATCGTTGACCAGGTGCACCTGCATATTGGCGCCGAAACGCCCGGTGGCGACCTGCGGGTGCTGGGCCTTGGCCATTTCGACCAAGCCGTCGAACAGCGCAGCACCTTGCACCGGCGGTGCAGCGCTGGAGAAGCTGGGGCGCATACCGCTCTTGGTGTCAGCCGCCAATGTGAACTGCGAGACCAGCAACAGACCGCCCTGCATATCCGTCAGCGAACGATTCATCTTGCCCGCTTCATCGCTGAACACGCGGTAGTTCAGCAGCTTGTGCAGCGCGCGCGACAGACTGGCCTGATCGTCCTGCGGTTCGATGCCGACCAGCGCCAGCAGGCCCTGATCGATGCGCCCGACCACTTCCCCTTCCACCTCCACCCACGCCTCACTGACGCGCTGGATCAGCAGCTTCACGCATCCTCCGGCGGCAGGTCGAGCAGGCGTCGTGACAGCTCATCTGCAGCGCGCACCAGAGCGTCGGTAATGCCGGGCTCGGCCGCCGAGTGCCCCGCATCGCGGATGATCTGCAGCTCGCTGTTGGGCCATGCCTGATGCAGCGCCCAGGCATTATCCAGCGGGCAGATGACGTCGTATCGGCCATGCACAATGATGCCCGGCAGGTGGGCGATCTTCGGCATGTCGCGGAGCAACTGGTTGGGTTCGAGAAAGGCGTCGTTGACGAAGTAGTGGCATTCGATGCGGGCGATGGACAGTGCGCGATGGGCATCGCTGAATCGGTCGACCACCTGGCTGTTGGGACGCAAGGTGGCGGTGCGCCCCTCCCAGGTGGACCAGGCCTTGGCCGCATGCATCTGGGCGATCTGGTCGGCACCGGTCAGGCGTTTGTAGAAGGCCTGTATCAGGTCGCCGCGCTCCTCCGCCGGGATGGGCGCCACGTAATCTTCCCAATAATCAGGAAACAGGCGGCTGGCGCCCTCCTGATAAAACCAGCTGAGCTCCTGCGGCCGGCACAGGAAGATGCCGCGCAGGATCAACCCATGCACACGCTGCGGATGCGTCTGCGCATACGCCAGCGCCAGGGTGGAACCCCAGGAGCCGCCGAACAGCACGAATTTTTCGATGCCCAGATGCTCGCGAATACGCTCGATATCGGCGATCAGCGCCTGGGTGGTGTTGTTCTCCAGGTTCGCGTGCGGCGTGGAGCGGCCGCAGCCACGCTGGTCGAAGGTAACGATGCGATACAGGGCAGGATCGAAGTAGCGGCGGCTGGCCGCATCGCAGCCGGCGCCAGGGCCACCATGGATGAACAGTACCGGCAACCCATCCGCAGAGCCGCTCTCGTCGACGTAAAGCACGTGCGGTTGCTCGACCGCCAGCTCATGGCGGGCGTAGGGTTTGATCTCCGGATACAAAGTCTGCATGGTTGGCTCCTGTTGGCTGGGCTACAACTGCCGTGTTCCACTCTGCCCGGCATCATAACCATGAAAAGGAAGTTCAGCATGTCGATGCGTCATCTGGCTTGGTCGCTGTTTATGTCCTTCACCCTTCTGCTCGCCGGCTGCGGTGGTCGTGACGACCCGCAGGCAGCGCTGGAGGCGGCCGTACAGCAGTTGCAGGACAATATCGAGGCCAAGAGCACCGGTGCGGTGCTGGACCTGCTACATGATGATTTCCTGGCCCGCCAGGAGCTGGACCGTGAATGGGCCAAACGCACCATGACCCTGCTGTTCCTGCGCCACAAGAACATCAAGGTCATCGCACTGGGCAAGAACAGCTGGATCGACTCGGCAATCAGCAGCAAGGGCTATACCGAAGCGCAGGTGGGTCTTAGCGGCGCCGAAGGGTTGATTCCCGACAGCGCGCGGCACTACTCGGTGAAGCTGGAATGGTGGCTCGACGGCAACGAGTGGAAACTCGCGCGACTGGACTGGGAGTGAAAGCGTAGCCTGGCCCCCGCCTACGTAGGAGCCGGCTTGCCGGCGGTCCCTCGATGTTGATCGCGAGCAAGCTCGCTCCTGCAGGGGGCAGGCCTAACGCACCCAGTTACGCGGTCGATGCAAGGCTACAGCTGCATCAATCGGGCTGGCGCCAGATCAGATCCGAGGTCACGTAACCCTGCTCACGCGCGACGCTGAGCAGCTTGTCGCGGGTTTCCTGATCGATCTCCGGGGTGCGTGACAGCAGCCACAGATACTTGTGCTTCGGGTGGCCGACCAGCGCTACACGATAATCCTCGTCGTGGTAGATCACCCAGTAATCGCCCTTGATCGGCAGGATCTTGCTGGCCCAGTTATCGAAGCGCACCCAGAGCTTGTCGGTCTTTCCTTCGACCTGAGGCTCGGCGACACCCTTGGCCTCGATCCATTCACCGTCCTTGTCACGGCAGCGGTTGGTGACGTCGATGCGCCCGTCGTCACGCAAACCGTAGTGCGCTTCGGACTGCGCGCAGTTGCGCTGGAAGAACATCGGCAGGCGCGCCAGCTCGTACCAGGTGCCCTGGTAGCGCTGCAGGTCGACCTGCATGGTCTGTGGTGGCGGCTTCTGAATGCTGCCGGTACCCGAGTTGGCACAGCCGGCGAGGGCGAGAATGGCACTGGCGATTAGGATCGAACGCATGGAGGCTCCTGTTTACTTGAGTCCCTTACCGGAGAACAGCATGACCTTGTCCCCGGCGTACTGGACGCTGATATAGGCCTTATCGTCGCCCCAGGTGCAACTGGTCATCCCCAACGCACCGGCACATTCGCCCGGCGCGCCGAGCAGGCTTTCCACCTCCTGCTTGCTCATACCGGCCTTGAGCTTGGAGTAGTTTTCCTGATTGACCTTGCCGCAAGCGGCGAGCAGGCAACAGGCGAGCAACGCGACGATACGCATCGACATGGATGAAGCTCCTGATGGGAAGGTGCCAGCAAGCTTGGCATAGCCGGCGACGACTTGCCCGCTTGGAGTTCAGAAACGCGAGCCGGGTTCCCGCAGGAAGGCCTGCTCTTCGTCGCTGGATGCGCGACCGAGAATCGCATTGCGATGGGGAAAACGACCAAAGCGAGCGATCACCCGCTGATGGCGCTCGGCGTAATCGAGGAAGTTGGCGAACAATGGCCGCTCATTGGCAGCAGCTTCGCTGAGCAGATCAGCAAACAGTTCAACCGCACGGTTCTGCAACGGCAGATCTTCGGCGTGCTCGAAGACCAGATAGGCAAAGACACGCTGGATCGGCGTCAGCCGGCGGTCCCAGCCGCGCTCCAGACCATCGCGCAGCAGCGGGCGAGCCCGTTGGTCTCCCGCAAATGCGCGTGGTGTGTCGCGAAAGATCATGCGCGGCAGTTGATCGAGCAGGATCAGCTGCGCCAGCCAGCCCTGCGGATCGTCCGCCCAGCCTTGCAGCTCGCCAACCAGTGCCTGCTCGACCAACGCGCCGAAGCGCACTTCAGCTTCACGGTCCTGGCTGTCACGCTTGCCGAACCACAACGCCTGGCGCGCCGCAGCCACCTCGGTGGCCGTGCCGTAATCGACACCAGTCGAGCAGCGGCTGCCAGGCCTGCATCAGCTGCGATGGTACGCGGTGATACGCAGCACTTCTTCCTTGGAGCCAAGGTACACCGGCACACGCTGGTGCAGGGAAGTGGGCTGGATGTCGAGAATGCGCTGGCTACCGTCGGTTGCAGCGCCGCCAGCCTGTTCGATGATCATCGACATCGGGTTGGCCTCGTACATCAGGCGCAGCTTGCCCGGCTTGTCCGGCTCGCGAGCATCGCGCGGGTACATGAACACGCCGCCACGGGTGAGGATGCGATGCACATCGGCCACCATCGAGGCGATCCAGCGCATGTTGTAGTTACGCCCCAGTGGCCCGGTTTCACCGGCCAGCAGCTCGGAAACGTAACGCTGCACCGGGGCTTCCCAGTGGCGCTGGTTGGACATGTTGATGGCGAATTCCTTGGTCGACTCCGGCACCTTGATGTTGTCGTGGGTGAGCACGAAGCTGCCGAGTTCACGATCCAGAGTGAAGCCCTTCACGCCGTCGCCGAGGGTCAGCATGAGCATGGTCTGCGGACCATAGATGGCGTAGCCGGCCGCAACCTGCTGAGTGCCCGGCTGGAGGAAGGCTTCCTCGCCCAGGTCGCCGGTCTGGCCATTGCGCTCAGGGCAACGCAGCACGGAGAAGATGGTGCCGACCGACACGTTGACGTCGATATTGCTGGAGCCGTCCAGCGGGTCGAATACCAGCAGGTAGGCACCTTTCGGGTACTTGCCGGGAATCTGGTAGGCGTTGTCCATTTCCTCGGACGCCATGCCGGCCAGGTGGCCGCCCCACTCGTTGGCTTCGAGCAGAATCTCGTTGGAAATCACATCGAGCTTCTTCTGCACTTCGCCCTGCACGTTCTCGCTGTCCAGGCTGCCCAGCACGCCGCCGAGGGCGCCCTTGGACACCTGATGGCTGATCGCCTTGCAGGCCCGCGCCACGACTTCGATAAGGAAACGCAGGTCGGCCGGTGTGTTATGGCTGCGAGTCTGCTCGATCAGGTAGCGGCTCAGGGTGACGCGGGACATGGACGGCTCCGGAAAGGGGAAAAATCGCGCGCAGTTTAACCCGTTCAGGACCTGGCCGCCTCCCTGAAGCCTGGGCGTTTAGCGAGAAACTGACGGAACGTGCGCGGGAATCCACCCAGCGCACCCGATAGCAGGCGCGCTGGTAAGACGGCTGATCAGATATCCAGCGAGAGCGAAAGGTTCAGGCCATGTTGCGCTTCGTCATCGGCATGGCGGTAGCTGTAGCTTCCGCGTAGCGACAGGCCATTGCCCAGACGCTGACTGACTCCCAAATGCCCCCTCAAGCTGCGGTCGTCTGGACGATAGCCTGGGAGTTCGAAATCAATACCCGGCAGGCTGTTGAGCGACATCCGCAGCTCGCTGGCGTCATTTTCATACTCACGCTCCACAGCCACTTCGCCAAACAGACGGGTATTCGGTGAGAGATCGTAGAGACCCTGCAGGCCGACACCCAGACGCTTGGATTTACGTTCCTGATCAGCGAAGGTCAGTGCCGTCGAACGCTGGCCGGACTCAGCATAGCCATCAACGTCGATATGAACGTAATCGGCGCTTAGGAAGGGACTAAGATGCCACTGACTGCCAGGCTGAGCGATGTCGTAACCAAAACGACCGCTGAAGGCCCAAAGATCGCCGTCGGTGTCGCCCTTCTCTGAGTTGGTGGCAGGCCCTATTGAGAACTTCCGTTTGAGGTCGTCATATTCCAAGCGGCCAACCGTCGCAGAAATATCCCCCCACCAGCGGTTGTGCTGGTACTGAGCAAAGGCTGTGCCCAAGTAGCTGCGCAGATCGTAGTCGGAGTCGGCAGCACCTGCTTTCAGGTTTTGCTCATAGAGCCCCGCCGCAAGCCCAATACGCCATGCCTCATCGATGCGGTAGCTACCGCCGAAATTAAGGCTGTAACCGTTGCCGTCGGCATTACCCCCATGCAGGTCATAGTCCAGGCGCTGGCCCCCGCCGTTCACAAATGCTCGCCACTGCCCAACACCCTGCCAAGACTCCCAATCGGCGAGCCATTGCGCTCGCAGTTGATCTTGGTGACCTCGGAGAGTGCCCAACGCCATTTCTGGCAGGAGAGTCATTTCCCAGGGTGCAGCGAGAAGCGAGTATGCGTAATCAGCAATCAGACGTTGCCCAGCAATGGTCGGGTGAACACTGTCGTTGAACAGCAATTTCGTAGGATCAGGATCAGTGCCATTAATGCCGTGCACGGGGTTGGGATTGCTGCAACCGTCGAAGCATGTCCCGATGACAGTGTCACGATCGGCAATCAGACCATAGCGGCCTGGATCGCTAAGGATTTCGGAAAGATTCAGCGGGATGTTCAAAGGGATGACATTCGCATCAAGCGCCGCCAGTTGACGCACCAGCTCATTATTGAAATCCGCACCAAGCGACGAAACAAAGCCCTGTAGGCCACCGCCATAGAAATTAGGTGTAAGCCCGATATCCGGCAACAGCCAGACCATGGTGTAGCGTGCTCCAGCCTGCTGCAGGACTTCAACACTATCGACCAACCGGCCTGCAGCCGCTTGGGCGCTGGCGGTATCCGTTACCCGGAACTGCAGAAAATCGTTGCCTCCCCCGGTCAGGTAATAAAGTGCGTTTGGATCGGCGCGACCGCCAGTCGAGGCGAGGTACCCGCCCGGGCCACTTATCGCATCCAATATCTCATCGGTACGATAACCACCTACTGCCCAGTTATTACCGCCATCGACAGAGTTCGCCGGACCAAGCCCCGGCCCAGACAACCCAAGCGCGCTTCCCAGCAACATCGGTGCTACGGGACCGAAAATTTCGCCACTCCCGTCCTGATAGGTGGGGCCAACGCGGTTGGTGAATCGGGTCGTAGCCCCGGCCGGGCCATCAGCATCGGCAAACCAACCTGCGTCACTGAGGCTGTCACCGAATACGTACAGCGCACTGTAAGGAGCAGCGTAGAGAGGATGGGAGCTGGCTAGCAGGCAGGCAGCCGCCAGAGGTTTCAGCAGACGCTTCATGGCAAGTCCTTATTGTTGTTGGAATGAACTCCTCAACAAATGTAGCGACTCCTGCGCTGAAAAACACCCAGTTGGCTGCGATATTCACTCTATGAAGCCAACGCTATGCGATTCCTCCCGCTCCGCTTGGCTGCATAGAGCGCCACATCTGCCGCCTGCAACAGCTCATCAAGTTGCTCGCCATTGACAGGCCATACGGCTATCCCCGCAGAAAGCGTCACGGGTAAAGCGCCTATGCGCGTTGGCTGGTCCACACTTGCCAACTGCACGCGCAATAACTCAAGACGCGCGTGCGCAGCCTGGGCATTTAATCCCGGCAGGATCAGCAAAAACTCCTCGCCACCGATACGAAACACCGCATCGGTGCTACGCAGGTTGCCCAGCAGGTGCTGGGCTACCGCCTTGAGTACGTCGTCGCCGACCAGGTGGCCGCACTCGTCGTTAAGGCGTTTGAAGTGATCGAGATCGATCAGGGCCAGCGCCAATGGCAGGTTCTCGCGCTGCACCCTGGCCAGTTCGCGTTCGAAGAACTCATCCAGGTAACGCCGGTTGTACAACCCCGTCAGCGGATCACACAGGGCCTGTTCGCGCAGTTGTTCGTGCAGACTGGAGATGGTGCGCAGGCGCTCCTCGCTCAGCGCCAGCGCTTCGGCCAGCTTTAGCTCACTGAGGTGGCGCTGGGTCACGTCGCGGATATAGAGCATATGACCGAGCAGGGTCGGGCCGTGCCGGGTGGCGCGCTGGATGGCGCGCACGCGCACCTCGTAGTAGCGCGCGGCGCTGGTCAGCGTCAGCGGCAGGTCCTGCTCGGGGCCGTTGTGCTCTTGCAGCAACTGCTGCAGATCGGCGCCGAACACCGGCCATTGCCCCAACTCGGTGCCTTGCCATCCCGATTGCAGGCCTGCCAGTTTCAGCGCTGCCGGGTTGGCCTCGATCACACGTCCACGCGGGTCAATCACCAGCACCGGATCGGGCAAGGCTTCGAGCAGCAGATGGCGGGCCACCGGCAACAGGTCGAACAGGCGTACCCCGACGATCAGCCAGGAAAAAGCGATCAGGGTGAACGCGAAACTGAAGGGCGTCGGGTCGAAGCCGAACAGGGTCAAGCCGAACCCCACATAACCGACGTTGGCCACCCACGGCACCGCGGTGACCAGAACGAAGGCCAGATAGTGGCGGCGATGCAGCCCCTGGCTCAATGCCGCCGCACGTGTCACCACCCCCATGCAGAAGGCCATGAACAGATAGACATAGACGGCCGTAGCGTAGAACAACGGGCCATGCTCGTAGCGCACCGGCGCACCCAGGCTGGCGTCGACCGGCGCACTGCCTGCCCCGTAGAACAGACCATGCCAGGGGTTACTCAGCGCCAGCCCCCAGACCAGCAGCGGCACCAGACTCAAGCCGAGGATGCTGCTGCGTGCCAGAGGGGCGCGCATGCTGTTGACGTATTGCCAGAGGAAGACGGCCCAGAAGGTGGGCGTGGAAATGATGCCGGGCCATGCCATGCTGGCCCAGAACATCTTGCAGTCGGCGCTGAGGAAGGTCATTTCCAGCGCTGCAGTAACCATCCACCAGAGGCTGGCCAGATGCAGCAGGATGAAACTCTCACGTCCGGGAAAGTCGCGCTGGCGGGTCACCCAGTGCGCCAGCAGGATCACGCCGAGGCACACCAGCAGCGTCACCAATACCGGTGCCGAGAAACTCCAGCCGGAAGCCATGCAGGCCTGCATCAGCGACGCCTCCGTATTCCCGGCGAGGCAGCACTTGAATCACGTACACACGCAACACAAGACGACTGGGCGATGACGCGAATCGAAATACGCAAGGGCCTTCCTGACCTTCAATGCTGGATTGGCGCGGGGTGCCTAAGATACTGCAAAAGCCCTGCCGCAGCTGGGCTTTATTGGTCCATGCCTCTCAGACGTCCGGCGGGCGACGCAGCACACTGGCGGCCATCGCGGCCAGCAACCCAACGCCCACTAACAGTACAGCCCAGAGTCCCCAACGCTGCCAGTCCTGGCCGGAGCCGGCTTGTGGCTCGAGCGCAGAGGCAAACGCCTCGGTCAACTCGGCACGGCCAAGGCTGGCCAGTCGCTCCGCCTGATAACCAGGGATCAGGGTGTGCAGTGGCAAGGCTGCCGACTGCGCGCTCGGGCTACCCAGCGCCAGCCGATAAGGCGGCTCGCCACGGGCGAGAAACACCAGTTGCGTGGCACGCAACGCGACCTGCAAGCGTGGCGTATCCACACCCAAGCCGCCGCCCCGGGCATCCACCTGGACACGCAGCTGGCGCACTGGCCAGCCGGGCAGACTCAACTCATCGTTCACCACTTCACGCCCAGCCTCAGGCAGACGATAAAGTACCCCGCTTGTCAGCTGACGCCAGGCGCCCTGATCGCTGCTGCGCGCCTCGAAGCGCAGTGGCGCCAGCGTATTGCTCTGTTGCAGTTCGACCCGCAGGCGCTCCAGAGGCAATGACAAGGGCAACTGCCACTGGTACTGCCCCTCAGTGTTGGCCTGCGCCGGCATGAGATCGGACCACACCAGCGGCGCGGCCTGATGAGCCTGCCGTTGACTGCGCAGGGTAACGGCCTGCAGTTGCGGGGCCTGGGCAGGATTGCGCCACAGCAGACGCAGGTACCGGGCCCGCTGGCCAGGCAGCTCGACCTGGCGCTGATCGATGCGCTCATCGGCGAAGCTCAGACGCGCCACCTGCCCTTCCCCCCAACTGCGCCAGTGCTGCAGGTCATCACTGGCCTCGATGCTGAAGCGCTGGAATCCTTCCTCGGCGCCGCTCCAGTCCAGATTCATACGCACCAGCGGCGCATCGATGGTACTGGCATCGAGCAACCAACCCCGAAGCTGTTGCTCGCTTTCGACCGGCGCATCGCCGCGCAGCTCGATCAACGTACCAGTGGTGCTGCGCTCGACGCGCAGCGCAGGTATGTCCTGAGTATCGGCGCGGCCTCGCAACGGAAACCAGCGCACGCCATGCTCCTGTTCCTGCTGCACGGTTTCGCTACGCCCCGGAATCAACGCGTAGGCCTGCATCTGGCCGTTGCTGTCGAGTACGCGCAAATCGCGCAAATCGCCATGCCCGGCGGCGAGGTGAGCGGCAAAGGGCAGCTCCAGGCGATACCAGGGTCCCTCACCAGCGAGTTGCAGCGCTGCGCCATGCCGATAGTCTTGAGGTTTCTCACTGGCCTGGCTGAGCGCACTCAACGACAAACCCAGGAGCAGGCCCCAACGGATGAAGTTCATACGGCAGACTCCTGTTCGTTAGCGGCCGGCTCTTCGGCCTTGCGCGGCGGCAGTGGGGCGAAATAGCCCACCACCAACAGCAGCACACCGACGCCAATGAACGACACGATACGCTCCAGGCCGCCGCGGTTGCCCAGTTCGACGAAGAACAACTTGGCCACCACCAGAGCGATTAGCGCGGCGCCGACCAGCCACAGCTCGCGACGCGCACGCAGGTGACCGAACAGCATCAGCGCCAGGGCGATCAGGGTCCAGACGATGGACAGGCCGGCCTGCACCAGCATCGAGTCGTACAGTGCCGCGCTGTGCCAGGGCACGCCGCCCCACTGGTGCGCGGTACGCATCACCATCACGGTCAGCAGAGCGAACAACGACAGCCCAGCGACGCCCTGCACCACTTGCTGCGCACGCGCAGGTTGCAGGCCGAAGCGCGGTAGCGCATCACGGGCCCAAACGAACAGCGCGCCCAGGCACAGCAGCAGGCCCAGCTCCAGCGGGTTTATCAACGGCAGGTAAGGCAGCGGATCGCTGTCGCCAGCGCTGTTGGCATTGGCCAGCCAGAACCAGGCGAGCATCGATGCTGCCAGCGGCGCCGCCGCCCACAGCCTGTACTCACGCTCGAGACTGGCCACCGGCCAGGGCAGGCGACGCGCCTGGGCCATGGCCCACAGATAGGCGGTAGGTATCAACGCCCAGCCCAGCCAGCGCCAGGCGTTGTAGTGCTCGGACAGGCTCAGCAGCAGATAACGCAGCTCCAACGCCAGCACGCCAAGCAGCAACCAGCAACCGAGCACATGGGCGACGCTGGCCGCGCGGCTCGGTAGCAGCGCGCTCAAACGCCTCAGCATCAACAAATGCGCGGCGGTCACAGCGATCCAACCCAGCCAGCCATAGTTCGCCGCCGGGTGATACAGCGGATGCCAGGCATAGGCCAGAATCAGGCCTGCCACCGGCGCCAGCAGGCTGCACAGCACGGCTAGGTCGCGCCAGCCCGTGCGTAGCGCGAGCAGCATCCAGGCCAGGCCCGACAGAGCGGCCAGTACCAGCAGTACGCTGGCCTGTAGCTCAACGCTGACGAAGCGCATCACCTCACTGGCCAAAGCCAGTGCCCACCAGGCCGCGCCCCAGGCCAGCAAGAGCTGACCCAGGCGCTGCAGACTGACGCCATCGAACCCGGTTTCCCGCGCACTGCGCGCCAGGCCGTGCAGGCGCCAGGCGCCGATCTGCGCGGCCAGACCGAGTACGGCTGGGGTCCAGAAACCGGTGTGTGCCAGCGGCGACAAGCCCTCGCCACTGATACCCGACAGCAGCAACGGCCCGGCGGCAAGGAAGGCCAGGCCAGCGAATACCTGCAACACCAGGCTGAACAGGAAGGCCGCGCGCTGCTGCAGATAAAGCGCCAGCCACAGAATCAGCAGCCCCGTACCGCCCCACACCGCCGCGGCTGCGACCCAGGGCAGGACGAACAGCACCGCCAGGTTGATGAACACCAGGCCCACCAGCATGATCGCCGACAGTGCGCCGAGCAGCCGGCGGTTCTCGCGGATGTGCGGATCACGCGCCGCCAGCAACATGCCGGCGATCAGCCCCAAGCCAACCATCGACGCCGCCAGCAAGCCGAACCAGCCCGCGCTGAAGCTGCCACTGCCGAACAGCGAATCCAGCGCCATCTGGCCGAGGAACAGCAGGCCGCCGAACAACTGGATGGCGAAAGCGCTGTAAACGAAACTTGGCGCGGCGATACGCAGGCCGACGAACAAGGTCGCCAGCCCGCCCAGCGCCCAGGCGATGGCGGTGCCGGGCGCCTCGAACAGCAGCGGCGCAATCAGGTAGATGAATGCCAGCCCGGCCAGACCCAACCAGGGCAGCAGGCGGTTTTCCCAGGCGCTGGCAGCCTGCGGCGACTGACGCAACTGCCAGTAGCTGAACAGCAACGCCGCACCGAGCATCAGTGCGCCCAGTGGCGAACCGTCGAGCAGGCTGTCGTAGCCAAAATCCAGGCCGCTGACGAACGCCAACGCCGCGCCCACCTGCAACAACAGAGCGAACGCACGCGCCAGCGGTCGCCCCTGACGCAACCCCAACCAGAAGATGCCGGCGCCCTCCACGGCCCAAGCCGCCGCCGTCCAGCGCGCGTCGAGACCGAGCGGAATGGCCAGGCTGGCGAACACCACGCCAAGCGCCAGGCAGGTTTCAACCAGCAGCAGCGCACGGTCGCCAGCGCGCGCCTTGAGCACACGCGCCAGCAGCAGATAGAACAGGCCCAGGCCGAGGGCACTGAAAGCGGCGGCGAATTCGATGTGTCGTACCAATGCCACCTGTAGGCCGAAGCCGACCAGAGGCGGGCCGAACAGCGTGGTGGCATCGACATAGTCGCCACGGCGCAGCGACCAGCGCAGCAGCTCGTCACGCGCCTGGGGTGCATCCGTCGCGTCACGCAGGGTGCGGCGGGCGAACAGCAGGCCGATGGCCACGTACATCAGGAAGAACAGCAGCAGGAACGGCTCGGTGCTCCATAGCAGTTCCGGTGTATAGGAACGCAGGCCCCAGGCGAAACCGATACCGAAGGTGCCGACGAAACCGATCAAGTTGAGCAGACGCCAGGCCTTGAACCAGGCGATGGCGAAGATACCTGCGTTGAGCAGAGCGAAATAGGAGAACAGCGCGACATGGTTGCCGCTGCCGGTAGATGTGAGAATCGGCGCGGCGAAGCCACCCAGCGCCGCCGCAGCTGCCAGGCCAAGGGCATTCTGCTGCACGGCGAGAATCGCCGAGAACAGCGTCACCGCCACCAGCAGGCCGAGCGCCATGCCCGGATCGAGCAGCGGATGCAGGCGCATCGCGGCGAACACCGTCAGGTACAGCACGGCGATACCGGTGCCCTGCAGCACCAGGGCGTAGTTGCGATTGCGCCGTCGCAACCACCAGCCCAAGCCAAGCAACGCCAGGGCGCTGGCGGCGACGCCCATGTAACGCAACTCTACCGGTACCTCGACACCTTCGGTGGCGTAGCGCAGGAGGAAGGCCAGGCCGAGAAACAGCAGTACCACGCCGACTCGCAGCACGGTGTTGCCGCCGAACAGCCAAGCCTTGGCCGCGGCGATGCCACGCTCGATCAGGTTCGGTTCACACGGCGCTTGCTCGCGCCAGGGGCTTTGCTGCGCTGCCGGTCGAGGCTCGTGGACGACCTGGGCAGCCAGCGGCACAGGCTCATCGACAGGAGGCGTTTCGATTTCTGGCAACGGGTCCAGCGTCCAGTCCAGCTCCGGCTCCGGCTCCGGCTCTTCGGCAAAGAGCGGCTCCGGTAGTGGTTCGGGCGCAGAACTGGCAACAGGTTCAGCAGGCACGGGGATCGGGGCAGGCTCCGGTTCACTGCGCTCGCCCTGCTCGACCTTTACCAAGCGTTCGTGAATGGCGCGGGTACCGTGATCGAAGCGCTCGGCGAAGTCCTTGAGCTGCGCAGCCAGCTGCGCATTGCGCGTTTCCAGCCCTTGCAGACGCAGCATCTGGCCTAGACTGAGGCCGATCAGCCCGCCAAGCAGCGCGCCTGTGACCGATTCGCTGGCGCCCACGCCGAGCACCAAACCGACCAGCATGAAAATCCATTGCATGCGTTATGTCCCAACCCTGAGAGAGATCGTCTCGCGCACCTAGCAGGCACCCGAGACGGGAGCCCAGTATAGGAGTCGCATCGACCAACACCCAGAGAGACGACTGCCAAGCCGTTCACAGGCACAACGCAAAGCGATCAGCCGCCAGCCGGTGCTTCACAAATGCTGCGCGCTCGCTATCATCGCCGCCCCGTGACCGTAGGGCGGACTTGGGAGCGCAGCGAACAGTCCGCCACACAAGACAGGCCTACCCGAGCATCATGATAAAGCCCCGCCTGATAGCCGCTGCAGAAATCGACCGCCTGGAAACCTGGGCCAAATACACCGCCGACATGTGCCACAGCTGCATGTCCACCTGCTGCACCATGCCGGTTGAGGTGCGCTTGAATGACCTGATCCGCCTGGAACTGGTGGACGAGTTCGAGCGCAGCGAACCGCCGAAGAACATCGCCAAACGCCTGCAGAAAGACGGCATCGTCGAACGCTTCAACCAGAAGTCGGGCATCTTCACCCTGATCCGCATGTCCAACAACGACTGCCTTTTCCTGGATCGCAAGACACGCCTGTGCAGCGTTTACGAAAAACGCCCGGACACCTGCCGTCATCACCCCAAGGTCGGCCCAAGGCCGGGGTATTGCGCCTACAAGCCGAAGTAGGGCCGGTCACACGGGAACTGGCCTTGGTGCGCACAGCGCACCCTACGAGGCCCGACGCAGGCCGATAACACGCCCGACACAGGCAGGGCGTTGCAGGTTCTGCTGCTCGGCAGCCAGCTGCGTCACCCGCTCGGTCACCTGCTCGTCGAATGGCGCCGCGGGGGGGGGGGGGGGGGGGGGGGGGGGGGGGCGCGGGGGGGGGGGGGGGGGGGGGGGGGAGGGCGCGGACGCGGGGGGGGGGGGGGGCGGGGGGGGCGGGGGG
>NZ_RHQP01000044.1:0-36656 GCF_003935465.1 Pseudomonas sp. o96-267 | reverse complement strand
CGCTGAGTTCGGTATAAGACATAGGGGCAGCACCGTACCGGAAAGGTCAGGTGTTGCACTCAGTTTTTGCCGCCGCCCGGTATAACTCCGCACACCCGCTGCCACACCGAAAACAACCATAATCAAATCAATCAGTTACAAAGCCCATGCGGCAGTTTTATTCACTTGACCTTTGCTTTTCACCCACGCTTTGCGGCGCGAGAGAATAAGGCTGAAAAGACGGGATGCGAACATAGCCACGCCAGCGAAAAAACCCGTATGTGCGGGCACATAAGGGTTGCAGCAATAGGATCGGCTTTCCCGATTACGCACCGCGATAACATATATCGCACTGCTCAAGCACTCTCCAACCCCACCCTTACCACCCCACTATCAATCGCCAAATGCACCAACTCCGCCTGCGAGCTGATCTGCAGTTTGTTCTTCACCAGGGTCTGGTAGTTGGACAAGGTCTTGGCGCTGATGCACAGCTTCTCGGCGATCTGCCGGGGTGGCAGGCCGCGGGCGAGCATGACGAAGATTTCGAACTCACGCTGGGTCAGTTCACGCAGGCGTGGGTCGAGGCCGTCGCTGCTGGCGGGGTTGCAGGCCAGTTGGGTGGCCAGTTGCTGCTCGATATAGGCGTGCCCGGCGGCGGTGCGTTTGACCGCTTCTACCAGCACTTCCGGCGAGGAGTTCTTGGTCAGGTAGCCGATGGCGCCGGCGTCCAGCGCCTGGCGTACCAAGGGCAGTTCGTCGTGCATGCTGAAGAACAGCACGCGCAGTTGCGGCAGGCGCTGGCGCAGGCGGCGAGTGGTTTCCAGACCACTGATGCCGGGTAGGCCAATGTCCATGATCACCAGGTTGGGAATCTCTTCCTGTACCCGCTGCAACGCCTGTTCACCATCACAGGCCTCGCGCAGTTGCACGTCTGGCAACAGGGCGCGCAGCAGGCTGGCGTAACCCTGGCGTACCACTGCGTGGTCATCTACCAGCAGAATCTTCATCGCGTTGCCTCCAGGGGAATATTCAGGCACAGCGCCCAGCCCGCTTGCGGGTGGCTGTGCAGACGCAGCTCGCCGCCCAGGCTGCGGCTGCGTTCGCGCATCGAGCGCAGGCCGATGCCGGGGCGCAGCGGCAGTGCAGTGCCCTGGCCGTTGTCACGCACCAGCAGACGCAGCCCTTGGCCACGGCGTTGCAAACGAATGCGTACCTCACTGGCATCGGCATGGCGGGCGACATTGGTCAGGGCCTCCTGCACCAGGCGATAGAGATGAGCCTTGCTCGCCAGCGGCAGGCTTGGCAGTTGTTCGCTCAGTTGCAAGCGGCAGCGAATGCCTTGCGCCTGCTGCCAATCGGCGGCCAGTTGCTGCAATGCCGGGCCGAGTTCCAGACGCTCCAGCACCACCGGGTAGAGGTCACGGATCAGGCTGCGAAAGCCCTGCTGCAGGCGCTCGCAGTTGTCGTCGAGCAGACGCGCGGTGTCCTGCACCTGCTGCGGCCGGTCGGCAATCACCTTGAGCAGGCAAGCCTGGGCGCGAATGCCGCTGAGGTATTGGCCAAGGTCATCATGCAAGGTCTGGCCGAGGCGCGTGCGCTCGCGCTCCTGCAACTCCAGCAGCGCCTGGGTCAGCTCGGCGTTGTCCGCCTGCACCTGTTGCAGGGTGATGGTCATCTCGTTGAAGTGCGCCGCCAGGTGCTTGGCCTCGGCCAGGCCGTGGTCGTGCAAGCGCGTATCGAAGTGACCGGCACCGACCTGACGCAGGCCGGCGAGCAACTCGTCCAG
Source organism: Pseudomonas sp. o96-267 (assembly GCF_003935465.1). NCBI lineage: Bacteria > Pseudomonadati > Pseudomonadota > Gammaproteobacteria > Pseudomonadales > Pseudomonadaceae > Pseudomonas > Pseudomonas sp. o96-267. The sequence continues at coordinate 34,891 of NZ_RHQP01000044.1, read as the reverse complement.
CACACACCGGGCCCGGCACACGGCAAAGCGAATGGTCAGCAGGCTGAGGATCAGGGCGAAGGCGCTGAGCAACAACAGTTGCAGCAGCGAGTCCTGGATTTCCTCGATTTCGTCATAGGGGTCGAGGGCGATATGCAACTCGCGGCCATCCTCCAGCGGCCAGGCATCGGCCACCAGTGAAGCCGAGCCCAGCAGGCGCTCGGCGATCCAGTGCTCGATGAGGCTTTCGGTCTGCTGCTCGGGCTCTTCGCCCGGTCGCAGCCAGCTCACGCGGATATGCCGCAGGTTCTCGGTCAGTTCCGGGCGCAGGCTGCCGGGGTTGCTGCGCGCCACTTCACCGAGGTATTCCACGACCGCTTCGGCGGCCTGTAGCTCGCGCTGCACATCGTGGCTGGCCTGGCGCAACAGCAGCGCCAGCCCGGCCAGGGTCACCAGCCCGAACAGCAGGCTGACGCCGAGATTGATACGGCCCAGGGCAGTCATCTACTTGGCCGCGCTATTTGACGACGAAGTGACCGAGCATGCCCTTGCCTTCCAGGCCTTTGGCGTAGAAGCGGTATTTGCCCGGTTTGACCGGCAGGAAGAAGATCTCCGCCTCGCCAGCCTCTTCGAACTCCAGTTCAGTGAGGGTGACCGCCTTGATCTCCACGCCACCCGCCTCGACCTTGCGCAGGTAGATGGAAGTGGCGAACTCCGGCGCCTGGAAGGCGTATTCCTTCTGCCCGCTGGCAATGATTTTGAGCTGGTAGGCCTGGCCGGTTTCCAGCTGGTACTCGGCCTGCGACATGAAGTAGTCGCTGTCGTCGTTACCCAGCACCAGGTCAGGCAATGCCACCGGGCGGCGGGTCATGTCACCGGCGGCGTGCAATTGATCGACACCGAGCAGGCTGATGATCAGCAACAGCGGCAGTAGCAGAGCCTTGAAAATACGCATGGCGTTCACCTGTTCTTGTTATTGGACGTTGCCTGCCATGCTAGGAAGTAACGCCTTGCGCCGGGTTACTACCTTGGTACTGACGCGCTGGTACTTTGGGCATATTTCCCGGCAGCTGCGGGCTGACTGCCCAGCACGACCGCCCTACCCGCCACCATTGATGCATCCATTCGCCACCATCGAGTTAGATACCCCACGCACTGGGCTTGTTAGCCTCCATTGCTCGCGTCTAACCACTGGAGGATCACCATGCGTCAACTTGCCGGCCTGTTGCTGGGCGCGCTGTTGAGTACGCCGCTGAGCGCCAGCGACGACGAACAGACGCGCATTGCTCGCGAGATGATCCAGGTGCTGGACGCTTACGCGGTGTACAAAATGGGCGACTTCGACGAAGCCTTCGAGCGCTATCGCCGGCTCGCCGAAGCCGGTAACCGCCAGGGCATGCTCAACCTGGGCAACATGCACGCCGCAGGTCTCGGTACCCGGACCGATCTGGGGCAGGCGTTGAGCTGGTACCGACGCGCAGCTGATGCGGGCGACGCTATCGGCATGTATGAAGTGGCCCGCGCCCACGACATCGGGCTCGGTACGCCAGCTGACCCCGACGAGGCGCTACGCTGGTATCAGCGTGCCGCCGAGCAGGACAACGCCGACGCCCAGTGGGCGCTGGGCGAGCGCCTTTACCAGCAGGGCCAGCACGCCAATGGCCTGAGCTGGATTCGCGCTGCGGCCAGGCAAGGCGAACATGCGCAGGCCCAGCAGTTTCTTGCCGCGCTGGACGGTGATGGCGTTGCCGCCATCCAACCCAATAACGAACAACGCCAAGCGGTACTGGCCGCACTCAGCCTGATCGACCAGGCGGCGCAGCGCCGTGACGTTGACGCGCTGGTGGCGTTGATCCGCGATGACGCCCAAATACAGGTGCGCCTGCCGCAGTCACGTAGCTGGCAAGCGTTGAGCAAGGCGCAGCTGCGTGCATTGTGGCAACAAACATTCGCCCAGACAGATCGCTATCACTACCAACGTAACGAACCAGAACTGCTGAGTACTGATGATGGGATCCTGGCCTTCTCGCTGATTCGCGAAACGCTGGCACGCGGCGAACGTACGCAGCAGCTGGAAATCCACGAGAGCGCCCGACTGCAACTCCTTGAGGGCAGGGCAAGCATCTACGGTCTGCGCCTGGATATCCGCCAGCGGGGCGAGTGAGCACGACACACCGCCACCCTGAAGAGCTACTACCTTCGTACGTGTCCGGCGCTACCTTGGGCATATTTCCCGAGCCGTAAGCGCTTCCTATGCTGGCGACACCCTTTGCAGGAGTCGTCCCATGCACCGGATCAGTTGCCGCTTGTTGTTCTGCCTCGCTGCCACATTCAGCTTGGTGGCCGAAGCCAGCGCGAACGAGCTGCAGGTGCGCATCGGCTACCTGGCTCATCAACCACCACGCGGGCCATTGCTGTCCAACGTCATCCCCGAACCGCTGGACGCCGGCCGCCGCGGCGCGGAGCTGGCGATCATCGATAGCAACAGCACCGGGCGCTTCCTCAAGCAGAAGTTCGAACTGCAAAGCGCCGAGAGCGAGGATGCAACCGAGCTGCTTGCTGCCGCCGAACAACAGCATAAGGCCGGCATTCGCCTGTTCGTGATCAACGCCCCAGCCGATACCCTGCGCCTGCTCAGCGCGCGCCTGCCGGACAGCCTGCTGCTCAACGCCGGCAGCGCCGACGACGGCCTGCGCCGCGAGCAATGCCTGGGCAACGTGCTGCACACCCTGCCCAGCCGCGCCATGCTGGCCGACGCCCTGGCGCAGTTTCTTGCCGTGCGCAAATGGACGCGCTGGCTGCTGGTCACCGGCAGCACCGAGGACGACCTCGCCTACGCCGAGGCGCTCAAGCGCGCCGCCAAACGCTTCGGCCACAAGATCGTCGCCGAGAAGCCGTGGAGCTTCGACAACGACCAGCGCCGCAGCGCCCAGGCGGAAATGCCGCTGTTCACCCAGGCCAGTGAGTACGACGTGGTGCTGGTGGCCGACGAGCGCGGCGACTTCGGCGAATACCTGCCCTACAACACCTGGTTTCCGCGCCCGGTGGCCGGAACCCAGGGCCTGACCCCGACCGCCTGGCACAAAACGGTGGAAACCTTTGGCGCCGCGCAGTTGCAGAAACGCTTCGAGGAGCTGGCCGGCCGCTGGATGAACGACCGCGACTTCGCCGCCTGGATGGCCGTGCGCAGCTTGGCCACGGCCATCACCAAGCAGCGCACCGCCGAGCCGCAGGGCATTCGTCATCTGCTGCTGAACGAACAACTGCCGCTGGACGGCTTCAAGGGCCGCAAGTTGAGCTTCCGGCCGTGGAACGGCGAGCTGCGCCAACCGATTCCGCTGGTGCACCCGCGCGCCCTGGTCAGCACCTCGCCGCAGGACGGTTTTCTCCATCCCATCAATGAGATGGACAGCCTTGGTTACGACCGGCCCGAGGTTGGCTGTGATCTGGCGGGTATGTCCCGGTAGGAGAACACCTGTGGGAGGGGCTTTAGCCGCGAGAGTCGCCGCTTAAGCGCCTCCCACAAAAGCACCGGCTGCCAACAACTACAACAAGAGGATCAACCCCATGCAACTGACCCGTCTTGCCTGCGCCGTCGCTTTCGGCCTGGCCTGCCACTCGGTATTCGCCGCCACTGCCTACGTGTCCAACGAGAAGGACGACAGCATCAGCGTCATCGACCTCGACAGCCTGGAGGTCACCGCCACTCTCGATGTCGGCATGCGCCCGCGTGGGCTGCTGCTGTCTTCCGACAACAAGCTCTTGTACATCTGCGCCAGCGACTCGGACCGCGTGCAGGTGATGGACCTGGCCACGCGCAAGATCATCAAGGAGCTGCCCTCCGGCGCCGACCCCGAGCAGTTCGCCCTGCACCCCAACGACCGCTGGCTGTATATCTCCAACGAGGACGATGCCCTTGTCACCGTGGTCGACACCCAGAGCGACGAGGTGCTGGCGCAGATCGAAGTCGGCGTGGAGCCCGAAGGCATGGCGGTGAGCCCCGACGGCAAGTGGGCGGTCAACACCAGCGAAACCACCAACATGCTGCATTGGATCGATACCAGCACCAATCAACTGGTAGACAACACCCTGGTCGACCAGCGCCCGCGCCATGTCGAGTTCGACAAGGACGGCAAACGTCTGTGGGCCTCGGCCGAGATCGGCGGTACGGTGACGGTGCTGGACGTCGACTCGCGTCAGGTGCTCAAGGTGCTCAACTTCGCCATCAAGGGCGTGCACCAGGACAAGGTGCAACCGGTCGGGGTCAAGCTGACCGACGACGGCAAGTACGCCTTCGTAGCCCTCGGCCCGGCCAACCATGTGGCGGTGGTGGATGCCAAGACCTACGAGATTCTCGACTACCTGCTGGTGGGCCGGCGCGTCTGGCATCTGGCACTCACTCCGGATCAGAAGCGCCTGCTGACTACCAACGGCGTTAGCGGCGACGTATCGGTGATCGACGTCGATACGCTCAAGGTGACCAAGTCGATCAAGGTCGGCCGCTACCCCTGGGGCGTGGTGGTGACGCCATGAACGCCTTGGAGGTGAGCGGCGTCGGTTTCGCCTATGGCGCCCGCCAGGCGCTCAACGAGCTGGCCTTCGAGCTGGCACCTGGCCGCTTTGGTGCCCTGCTCGGCCCCAATGGCGCCGGCAAGTCCACCCTGATCGCTCTGCTCACCCGCCTGTACGACCTGCAGCAGGGCGACATCCGTATCTTCGGCCACAGCCTGCGCGAGCAGCCGCGCCAGGCGCTGCGCCAGCTCGGCGTGGTGTTCCAGCAGAGCACGCTGGATCTCGACCTTTCGGTGCAACAGAACCTCGCCTACCACGCCGCGCTGCACGGCATGCCGCGCCGCGAGGCGCAGGCGCGTATCGACGAGGAGCTGTTGCGCCAGGATCTCGCCGAACGTCGTCACGACAAGGTGCGCACGCTCAACGGAGGCCACCGTCGCCGCGTGGAAATTGCCCGCGCCTTGCTCCACCAGCCGCGCCTGCTGCTGCTCGACGAAGCCAGCGCCGGGCTCGACCCAGCCAGCCGCCTGGCGCTGGGCCGGCACGTGCGCAACCTGTGCCGCGAGCAGGAGTTGTGCGTGTTGTGGACGACCCACCTGCTGGATGAAATCGAGCCCAGCGACGACCTGCTGATCCTCCATCGCGGCGCGCGCGTGGCCTGGGGCAAGGCCAGCCAGTTCGGCGACGACCTGGCCATCAGCTTCGCTCGCCTCACCGGCGACGAGGCGCTTGGCCGTGGCCATGTGCGCGAGGCGCTACGGCCGAAGCGTGCCGGCGAATTTGGCGATGATGAAACGGCCCCGGTGCGCACGGCGCACCCTACGCGAGGTGCTCGCTGATGACCGCCTATTGGGAATGCCTGCGTGGCATCGTCCTGCGCGAATGGCTGCGCTTCGTGTTGCAGCGCTCACGCTTTCTCAGCGCCCTGGTGCGCCCGTTGCTGTGGCTACTGGTGTTCGCCGCTGGCTTTCGCGCCGCGCTGGGCATCGCCATCATCGAGCCGTACGACACCTACATCACCTACGACACCTATATCGTGCCGGGCCTGGCCTGCATGATCCTGCTGTTCAACGGCATGCAGGGCTCGCTGTCGATGGTCTACGACCGCGAGATGGGCAGCATGCGCGTGCTGCTCACCAGCCCGCTGCCGCGCGCCTTCCTGCTGGTGGCCAAGCTGCTGGCCACGGCGCTGATCTCGCTGCTGCAGGTTTATGCCTTCCTCGCCATCGCCTGGGTCTATGGCGTGCAACCACCAGCCTGGGGCCTGCTCGCGGCGCTGCCGGCGCTACTTTTGGTGGCGTTGCTGCTCAGCGCGCTTGGGCTGCTGCTGTCCAACGGCATTAGGCAGCTGGAGAACTTCGCGGGGGTGATGAATTTCGTCATTTTTCCGATGTTCTTCCTGTCGTCTGCACTGTACCCGCTGTGGAAAATGCGCGAGTCCAGCGAGTGGCTGTACTGGCTGTGTGCGTTCAACCCCTTCACCCATGCGGTGGAGTTGGTGCGCAATGCGCTGTACCTGCGCCTGCATGTCGAGGCGCTGCTGATCTGCGCCGGCCTCACCGTGCTGCTGACGCTGCTCGCCGTAGTCAGCTTCAATCCGCAACATGCTGCGCTGCGCAAGGCGGGTTAAAGCCGCAGGGCGGCTTCGTTCGTAGGGCGGGCTCAGGAGCGAAGCGAACAGCCCGCCGATATTCGTAGACTCGCAAATCTGATGGCGTACTGCTTCCCGAGCGGCCGGCGCACCGGGACGCCCTACGTTGCTGACTCTGGTGCTCACCTGCTCGCCTTGGCTACCTTCAACACGCAGCCCGCAGGGCGGTCGGACGCCCTACATTGCATGCAAGGCGAACCGACCTTTTCTACTACTTTGGTACTGGTTTTCCTCTCCAACGTAGAATTCCCAAGCCCGCGACCATGGCCTGTAATACCGCTACAAAAATAAGTAGAGACCTTGCCATGAAGTACCGTCTGCCCGTGCAAGCAGGCCTGATGCTCGCCTCCCTTCTGTTGGTCTGCGTCGTGCGTGCCGAAGAGCTGTTCGATGCCGACGGCTATCGCAGCAGCCAGTACCGCAGCCCCACGCCTTCCAGTCTGGAAGGCGTACAGATCGTCGATACTCCCGCCCTGCAGAAGCTGCTTGCCGAGCGCCCGGATACCCGCCTGATCGATGTTTATCGACGCCCCTTCGTGCAAGACCGCTTCGTCGAGGACGCGCCCCACGCCAACCTGCCCGGCAGCCTGTGGCTGGCCAACGTCGGCGACGGCAACCTGGCCCCACAATGGCAGCGCTACTTCACCCACTACCTGCACCAGCAGAGCCGTGGCGACGTGCGCCAGCCCTTCGTATTCTACTGCCGCTCCGACTGCTGGCTGAGCTGGAACGCCGCGCGCCGCGCCCATGCCATGGGCTATCGCCAGCTCTACTGGTACCGTGACGGCGTCGATGCCTGGGAACAGGCCGGCCTGCCCCTGGAGCCCGCAAAACCCGCCGAACTGCCTGCTGCTTTCCTCACGCCCACTGCCACACCATAATCACAACAACGAGGTGCAAGGCCATGTACAAGATTCTGATTGCCGACGACCATCCGCTGTTTCGTGAAGCCATCCATAACGTCATCGCCGACGGGTTTCCCGGCAGCGAGATCATGGAAACCGCCGACCTGGACAGCGCCCTGGAGCTGACCCAGAGCCACGACGACCTGGATCTGATCCTGCTCGACCTGAACATGCCCGGCATGCATGGCCTGAGCGGGCTGATGAACCTGCGCAACGAGGCGCCAACCATCCCGGTGGTGATCGTTTCGGCCGAGCAGGACAAGCAGATCGTGCTGCAGGCCATCACCTATGGCGCAGTGGGCTTCATCACCAAGTCTTCACCGCGTGCGCAGATGACCGACGCCATCGCGCAGATTCTCGACGGCAACGTTTATCTACCGCCGGACATTATCCGTTCGCAGAAAAGCGGCAGTTCACGGCATCACCACGACAACCACAGCATCGCCCCGGAGCTGCTGCAGGCGCTGACGCGCAAGCAACTGTTGGTGCTCGAGCGGATGACCAAGGGCGAGTCGAACAAGCAGATCGCCTACAGCCTGGATATCGCCGAAACCACGGTCAAAGCCCACGTCTCGGCTATCCTGCGCAAGCTCAACGTGCATAACCGCGTGCAGGCGATCCTTTCGGCCGGCGATATCGATTTCGCCTCCTATCTGCGGCGCTAGCTCCTGAAGAGTGACCGTCAATCCCGCGCGCAACACCTGGGCTCCCGCCTTCGCGGGAGTGACGAACGAGGTTGTTCTGACTCCCGTCATCAAGCCGTGCTAAAACGGCGGCCTCACCGATTGGAGTCCACCATGCACATCCGCCCCTTCCGGCTCGCTGACGAAGCCGCCGTCATTGATCTCTGGCAACGCTGCGACCTGACCCGCCCGTGGAACGACCCGCACAAGGACATCCAGCGCAAGCTGCAGGTTCAGCCCGAGCTGTTTCTGGTGGGTGAGATCGACGGCAAGCTGGTGGCATCGGCCATGGCCGGCTACGAGGGGCATCGCGGCTGGGTCAACTACCTGGCGGTGTGCCCGGAGCAACGCCAGCAGGGCCTGGCCCGTCAGTTAATGGCGTATATCGAAGAACAGTTGCTCGCTTTGGGCTGCCCCAAGCTCAGCCTGCAGGTGCGCGACACCAACGCAGCGGCATTGGCCTTCTACGAGCGGCTTGGCTACAAGATCGACGCCTCGGTCAGTCTGGGCAAGCGACTGATCGCGGATGATTGACGAGGCGCCCTTACCGTAGCCCGGATGAAATCCGGGGTAGAACGGCGTGATCGTTCCCGGATTACATCCGGGCTACGGGCTCGCCTCGGTGCGCGCAGCGCACCCTACAGGAGGATCGACGCAGTGTCGTAGGGTGGATCACGCTGTACCGATCCACCGCTGCGGTGGATGTAAAAAGCGACATCCACCCTACCGTTCCTGCGCTCTGCTCGCTCGGGTAAACCCTAGGGTGCGCCGTGCGCACCGGATTTCAAGCCCCCGCCCCACGCTCCATCAGATGACTCATCGCCGCCTTCAGCTTCATCGGCCGCACTGGTTTGTGCAGCAGGCTGTGGCCCAGCTCGCGCATCTGCTGCTTGAGCTCGTTGCTGTAGTTGGCGGTGATCATCAGCGCCGGTAGCGGCGTGCTGCGCCGGGCGTTGATCTGCGCCACCGCGTCGACGCCATTGCGCTCGTCGTCGAGGTGGTAGTCGGCGATCAGCAGGTCGGCCTCGGCGTGGTAGTTGTCCACCTGGCACGCCAGGTCCTCTTCACTCAGCGCAGTAACCACCCGGCAGCCCCAGCCTTCAAGCAGCGTGCGCATGCCGGCGCAGATCGCCGCGTCGTTATCCAGCACCCAGACCCGCGCGCCGCTGAGGCGTTCGAGCAACAGATCCGGGCTGTCCTGCACGGCACGCACACGCGGCGCACGGCGGGTCAGCGGCACCTCGACGGCAAACATCGAGCCCCTGCCCTGCTGCGACGCTACGCGGATGCGATGGCCGAGCATGCCCGCAATCTTCTCGACGATCGCCAGGCCCAGGCCCAGGCCGCGATCCTGCTTGCGCTGCACGTTATCGCCGCGTTTGAACTCCTGGAAAATTTCCACCAGCTTGTCCTGGGCGATACCGATGCCGGTGTCCCAGACTTCGATGGAGAGGCTATTGCCGCGCCGCCGGCAACCCAGCAGGATGCGCCCGCTGGCGGTGTAGCGAATGGCGTTGCTGAGGAAGTTGCGCAGAATCCGCGCCAGCAGTTGCACGTCGCTGCGCACCAGGGCCGAGCTGGGCAGGTAATCCAGGCGCAGGCCTTCGCTGCGGGCGATCTGGTGATACTCGGCGGCCAGGTTCTCCAGCAGCTCGCTGACGGCGAATGGTGCGATATCAGGCTTGATCACCCCGGCATCGAGCTTGGAAATGTCCACCAGCGTGCCGAGCAGACTTTCCACGTCTTCCAGCGAGTTGCTGACGTTGCGCACCAGCGGCGCACAGCCTGACAGGTCGCGTTTCTCCAACAAGGCACTGGTGAACAGCCGTGCTGCGTTGAGCGGCTGAAGCAGGTCATGGCTGACCGCGGCGAGGAACTTGGTCTTGGACAGGTTGGCCTGCTCGGCCTCGCCCTTGGCATCGCGCAGGCGCGCTTCCATCTGCGTGCGCTCGTCGATCTCGCGGCGCAGCTGGTCGTTCACCGTGGTCAGCTCGGCGGTGCGCTCGCGTACGCGCTGTTCCAGATGTTGATAGGCCTGGTGCAATGCCTCGGCCGTGCGGCGACGCTCGGTGATATCGCGGATCAGCACGAAGATGCCGACCACCTCGCCACTGGCCTGACGGTTGGGCACGTAGGAACGCAGCATGTAGCGCTCCTGGCCGTTATGGTTGGTTTCGGCGAATTCGAAGGTCACGCTCTCGCCGGACAGCGCCAGTTCGACGTAGGGCTCCAGGCGCTGGCAATGCTCCTCGCTGTGTACTTCACGCAGGCTCTGGCCAAGCATGGCGCCGCGCGGCCAGCAGTACCATTCCTCGTAGACCTTGTTGGTGAATTCGTAGACCAGGTCGGCCGACAGGTAGGCGATCAACGCCGGCACGTGGTCGGTGATCAGGCGAATCCAGCGCTCGCTGTCGCTCAGTGCCTGGGCCTGGCGATGGCGCTCGGTGATATCGGTGAAGGTATTGACGAAGCCGCCGGTGGGCAGCGGATGAGTACGCACTTCCAACATGCGCCCGTCGAACAGACGCACCTCCACCTGGCGCAGCGGTTTGCCGCTGGCATCGCGGCTGTCCGGGGTCAGCGGCTCAAGTTCGCTTTCCGCCATCACTTCGGCGAACGGCCGATGGGCGTTGATCGGCGCCAGCCCGCAGAGTTCGAGGAAACGGTGGTTCCACAACTCCAGCGCGCCCTCGGCATTGACCATGGCCATGCCCTGCGACAGGTTGTCGACCGCGCGCTGCAGCAGGCGCGACTTCTGCGCCAGGGCCTGCTCGCGGCGCAGCGCCTCGCTTTGCTTCACCTCGGTGATGTCGGTGTAGAGAATCACCAGCCCACCCTCGCGGGTCGGCCGCTCGCTGACCTGCACCCAGCGCCCGTCCTGCAGGCGGAACAGGCTCGGCTCGCCCTCCTTGCCCAGCTGCGCTTCTACCACCAGGCCGGTGCTGCGGCTCAGCCGGCGAATTTCTTCCAGCCGCGTGCCGGTGCCGATGCGCGCGCGGCTGCGCGCCCAAAGCGCCTTGAAACGACTGTTGAACAGCACGATGCGCTGGCGATCATCGAACAGCACGAAGGCATCGGAGATGCTCTCGATGGCATCGATCAAATGCTGGTGCGCAGTCTCGGCACGCAAGCGCGCATCGCTGAGCAACTGGTTGCTGGATTTCAGTTCGGCCATCGCCTGGTTCAGCGCATCGGTGCGCTCGCGCACCTGCTCGGACAGCACCACCGAATGCTGGAAGGCCGCGTAGGCGTCGTCGCCACGGGAATGGATCGACTCGACCCGCTCGATCAGCGCGGCGTTGATACGCCGGAGCTTGGCGTTTTCCTGCTCCAGCGCCGTACAGCGTGCCTGCAGCTCAGCGCTCGGCACGCCCAACAGGTCGGCCAATGGCGACACCGGTGAAGGTCTGGTTGATGTGCATGCCATTGAACTGCTCTCCGTAGGTGTTGAAGCCGATCACCCGCTGCTGGCGCAGTAGTGTGGCGACCGACTCGACGCCGCCATCGTTCTCGATCTCCAGGCGGCGCAGGAAGCAGTCGCAGCCGATGGTCAGCAGCAGCGGACCGAGACGCTGCTCCAGCCCGGCGAACAGCTGCTGCAGGTTGGGCAACAGCGGGCCCGGACGCATGGCAGTAAGGACGATGCCGTTCTCCACCGCGCAGTAGAAGGTCAGGCTGAGGTCGTCGTGCACCTGCTGGATCGAGCGCACGTAGTAGTGATCGCTGATGCGCACTGCCAGCGGATAGGCGGCGAACGCGCGCAGATCCAGCGCCTCGACCGGTAGACCGATCAGCTCGGCATATTCCTGCGCGGCCGGCGCGGCATTGAGCTCGTACACCCGCCGTGTGGCACTGTCAGCACGGGTCACCACCAGCTTTTCCGCACTGGGCTGGATGTGATGGGTGCTGAACACCTCGAACTCCAGCCAGGTGTTGAACAGCACCACCACCGCCGCACCGCTGTGGAAGCGCCCGCCGTGATAGACGTGGGTATGGGTCAGGTGGTTATCGTCGCCGGCCGAGCCACCGAAGTGCGGGATGCTGCCCAGCGCCGCGCTGAGTGCGCCGAGCACCAGTTCTTCGCGGCTGGACAAGCCATCGAGCAGGGTCAGGGCGAAGCTGTGGCCCTTGATCGAGGCCAGCTCGTTGCTGCGGCAATCCTTGACCAGACCATCGACCAATTGCTGCGCGTCGAGCAGATTGAAGCGCTCCATCTCGTCGATCAGTACGCTGGCGATGGAGAAGCAGCGCAGGTCGAAGCCCAGCGCCACCACGCAGCCACGGCCATAGCCCTGCGGAGTGATCTCGCCAGCGCTGGTACAGCCCACCAGGCTGACTCCACCGAAGTGCGCCTCCAGCGCCTGACCGAGACCGTCGAGATCGTATTCGGCCGAGCAGAAGAACAGCACGAAGCCGAGATAAGGGTGGATCAGCTGGCGCGCCAGTTCCTGGGCGGCCAATTCCACATCCCTCGTGCTGGATACGGCGCTGAGCACCCCCTCCGACTGTTCCAAGGCCATATCACGCCCCAATTCACGTGCTGATCATGGGGAAATTCTACGAAGGAGGCCGCAAGCGCCCCATGCTACTTGAGTACTGGGTAGTAGATCCGTAGGGCGTACTCGCGAAGCAGTACGCCCGCGCCAAGGGCAATGATGGAGTCTGCCATCGAGCCCTACACGGTTCTCCATCACGGCCCGGAATCGCTGGTGCGCATGGCGCACCCTACCTGGGACGCCGCCATGCTTGTGTAGGGTGCGCCGTGCGCACCAGCGTTCTTACGGAGCCGGCCAGAACATCAGGGTCAGCACGAACATCCCGGCGTAGAAGCCGATCTCCAGGGTTTCCGTCCACGGCTGGATGCGCTTGATCGCGCCATGCACATGCACCAGCACCATCAGCAGGGCCACCGCGGCCAGCACCTCGAAGGTGGTGTGCAGCGCTTCACCGGTCAGCGCGGCGCGCAGCATCAGCGCCTCGACGATCAGGATGAATGCGCCCAGACAGCGCCCGAAATACACCGCGAGGTCCACATCCTGCGGAATGCGCCAGCGCATCAGGCGCGCCCAGGTCAGCGGTACAAGGAAGATGGGTAGCGCGAAGACCAGCGTGGTACTGATCGCCAGTACCAGCAGATAGGTTTGAGCCGATTCGCTCCAGAGTCCGATCATCAGTTTTTTCTCTTTCGATCCCTAAAAGAACGGGAGGCCCTTGGGCCTCCCGTCGTCCGCAAGCCGTGTGGCTTACCAGCTGAGTACCGCACCGACGGCGAAGGTGTCGGTGTCCTCGTTCAGACCGCTGCCTTCGGCAGCATCGATCTGGTACTGGTTGTACTCGGCGACCAGCTTGAGGTTGTCGTTGATGGTGCGGAAGTAGGCGATGCCGCGGGTCTCGTAGTCCGCCGCCACGCCCAGGCCGTTGCCGTCGTCCTCGGTCTTGCCGTAGGACAGCGCCACGCGGTTCTTGCCCCAGGTGTAGGAGCCCTGCAGCAGGTAGCCGTCGCTGTCGATGTCACGCAGGGTCGGCTCGCCCAGGTTGTTGGTGAAGAACGGGTTGATGCCCTTGGCCTGGAAGCCCGAACCGGTCAGCGACAGGCCGCCGAACTTGGCCTGCACGCCATAGCCGAGCCCCTTGGAGGTGACCTTGTCGACGGTATCGTCGGTGTTCTCGGAGGTCTGGTAGGCACCGTTGACCCAGGTGTAGATGGTCGAGCCGCCCAGATCGAATTGGTAGCTGACCTCCGATTCGAAACGCGGGTTCTCCTGGTACGCCTTGCCGGTCGGGCTGTCGTCGTTGGTGTCGACCGGGTCCATGATGCCGACCGCGACACGCAGGCCTTCAGCCAGGTTGTTGTTGCGGTAGGTGATTTGCGAGGTCGGGAACGGATACGGGTAGCCGGTGCCGATGTTGCCGAAAGACACGCCGTTGCCGTCCACCAGGCCAAGGGTGTCGGACACGTTGCCGTAACCGGCCAGCAGCTCATCGAGGAAGATGTTGGAGCGCGAGAACAAGCCGAAGTCCTTGCCCACCAGCACTTCGCCCCACTCCGGGCTGGAAACGGTGCCGTAGAACTGACGAACGTCGATGGCGGTATCGGTGCCATTGGTTTCGCTGTCGTTGATGGTGACCCAGAAGGAGGAGCGGCCGGTCAGCTTGAGCCCGTCGATCTGCTTGCCGAAGTTGAAGCCGATCCAGTTGGGCAGAAAGCCCATCTTCACCCGCGACTGGCGGCGGTCGAACTGCTCGCCATCACGGTCCACGTCGCTGTTGACGTAGAAGGCGTTGATGTAGCCGTCGGTGGAGAAAGTGGTGTCGTCCTTGTCGTACAGGACGATCTCGGCGGCGGCCTGCTGCGCTGTCGCCAGGGCGACGGCCGTAGCCAGGGTCAGGGGCAGAAATCGAGTGATGGCGATCTTGTTGTTGTTCATAACGCTCTCCGCTTGAGTGGCGACCGCCAGGGCAGTCGTGTCGGAGGCGATTATCGAAAGCAGGTCCGGCGGGCCATACGCTGCCTTGGCAGCGATTCGCTGCTGCTTTGGCCGGGCGCTACCGGCCCGCTCCCGCCGGCTCGCGACCGACTTGCTACCGGTAGCGGGAGAAAGGTCGTAGTACCTGGCCAGCCCTAGGGCGTAGACGCGCACGCAAAGCGCTGTAAAAAGGGAAATCGGCAAACGTCTGCAGGCAGACGCAAAACGCCCAGTCCTGCATATCGGAATGGAGAGCGGGAGGAAAAACGGTGCAGTTAGGCCGGCGACGGTGCTCCGCTGGCCAATACGCGCCAGTCGCGGGCGCTTAGCAACTGCTCATGTGCTCGCAGCAGATCGCTAGAGGTCAGGTCGACCAACGCCTGCTGAACCCGTTGCAGGTGCACCTCGGGCAAGCCTGCCAGATGCAGCTGCCATAGCTGCTCGGCACGTGCGAGGTTGGCCTCGGCCGGGCTCAGTGTCGGCAGCAAGGCATCGCGGTAACGCGACACGGCCTCATCGTCCAGCGCAGCGAGCGACTGACGCTGCTCGAACAGAAAGGCGCGGATATGCTCGAAGATGTCAGCCGCCTCGCAGACGGGTGACTGCAAGGCAAACAGCAACCCCCGGCAACCCTCGACCTGGCGGAAGCCGGCGAACAGCGCGTAACCCAGTTGCAACTCACCGCGCAGGCGCTGGTAGAAACGCCCCTGCAAAATCTGGCCAAGCAGACGCCAGGCAGCCTCGGTGCAGGCATCGACGGCAGGCAAGGGACAGAACAACAGCAACGCGGCATCCGTACTTGGCTGTGCGACCTGGTGCCAGTCGACTCCAGTTTTGATACACGGCGCGGGCGACAGATCCGTGAGCGGCTCGACAGCCACACACGATTCGTTCAACTGCGCCTGCTCGCGCGCCCCAAGCCCAACACTCAGCCCTTCCAGTCGCGAGGTCTTGGGCAGCTCGCAGAGCTGCGGCAAACGCTGCAACAGCGCCCGCAACAACATGCCCTGGGAAGCGGGCTCGACGGGTTCATCACGCGCGGCCAACAGCAGCGGTACCAGCAAGGCACTGAAGGCCGGCAACAGCGGTGCAGGACCACGCAATGAAAGGCTCCAGCCAGCAGCTTGTACGCTCAGCTGGCAGGCGATGCCAAGCCGCTCACCGCGCCAGCGCAGATCGGCGCTGCGCGCCAGCAATCCCGCTTCGATGGCCGCCGCGTCGCCCGCGCCTGAACATGGGCCACGCCAGTAAAGCGCAGCTGGCCCACCCTCTACCTGCCCCGGATGATGTCGTAGCGCGGCCAATGGCAAAACGGCCGATGCCACGGCAGCGCCGGTCAGCAACGGATCATTGCCGGGCACCCGCCACGGGTAACTCGGGCTTGGAATTGGCGATGGCGCCGGCAGGGCCTGCAATGGCAAATCCAAGCCGATCGCCGGCCACAACGGCAGCGTCTGCTCGCCGCACTGCAATTCGATCAACCCATCACCGCGAGCCAGGCAAGCCAGTACAGCATTCAGGTCGCGCAAGGTATGGCTATCGTCCTGAGCAGACGACTGCAGTTCCCTGGCCGCCGCCAACGGGCTGAGCCCAAGCAACCTGAGCGCTGCTGCCTGCTGCTGGTGCTGCAGTCGCTGGGGCCAATCTGCATGGCCCTGCAGAGATATGGCCCAACTCTGCACAGCCGCGCGCACTGCGCCGCCCTGCTCCGCGCTGGCGCCAGGAAAGTCCAGGCGCAGCAGGCATTGCCCACC
Source organism: Pseudomonas sp. o96-267 (assembly GCF_003935465.1). Taxonomy (NCBI): domain Bacteria; kingdom Pseudomonadati; phylum Pseudomonadota; class Gammaproteobacteria; order Pseudomonadales; family Pseudomonadaceae; genus Pseudomonas; species Pseudomonas sp. o96-267. Next base: position 18,940 of record NZ_RHQP01000044.1, on the reverse strand, counting down.
GTGCTGATACAGCACCCGCGCCTGCAACTGCCGGCACAGCCGTAGTTCACGCAAGCCGTCGAGCAAGCCGCCGGGCGCAGGGTCCTGCAAGGCATCCAGCAACAGATCCAACGATGCGTTCAGGTCGCGGGTGTCGAGCTGCACGGCAAGGCCCAGGAACACACCAGGGCGACTGTGTTGCAGGTGCAGGCACGGTGCTCGCAGCGGCAGCAGATCCGGCGGCGGAGCGGAACAGGCGTCGCCCTCGCCTGCCGGCAACCTCCCAAGTAGCGCCTCGGCGATATCCAGCAACTGCTCGGCCGGTTGTGGCCCGACCAGAGTCAGGCTCATATGCCGAGCCTGGTAGTGGCGCTGATGATGATCACGCAGCGCCCGCTGAAATTCCGCAGATTCCACAGCCAGCATGCTGCGATCACCGGCCAGGAACGCGCCGCAGCGATGCCCGGCGGAGAGCGCCTGGCCCAGCGCATGATCGATGCGACTGTCGGCATCCTGGCTGCGCGCCTGGTATTCGGCGTGCAGCACCTCGCGCTCGCGCAGCTGCGCATCACTCTCCAGCAGCGGCTGGCCGAGCATATCCAGCAGACGTGTCAGCGCTGGCTGCAGCAACTCGGCCGGTACCTCGCAGACGAAGTCGGTGTAACGCGTCTGAGTCGAGGCATTGACCAGCCCGCCATGGCGCTGGACGAAAGCCATCAACCCCTGGTCGACCGGGTAATCGCGGCTACCGAGAAACAGCAGATGTTCGAGAAAGTGCGCCAGGCCCGGATAGGCCTGCGGCTCGTCATGACTGCCCGCCGCCACCCGCAGACACAACCCCACCTGCTGCGCCCAAGGCTGCTGCTGCGCACACAAGTGCGCGCCATTGGCCAAGCGCCGAACAGAGGCAGAACGTGGAGCGTACAGGGTCATCGCGGATTCTCTGGGCAGCGTACCGTTCAGCTTCGACAACGCACCAGCGCCAGGCAATCCTGCTTTCGGCCGAGTAAAACGCGCCTTTGGTCGTAAAAAGGGTGCACGCAGAAACGCAAACGTCCCGAGACTCGCCTTGCGGTGAGTGTCGGGGCGTCGATTGGCAGACGTCAGCTGCGGCAGTCTTCGATCAAGCCTTTGACCAGGCCAATCATCAGCAACAGCATCAGCGCCATGAACGGCAGGCCCATGGCCACGGCACCAGCCTGAATGCCCTTGAGCGCAGTATCGCCGCCGATCACGAACAACGTGACGGTCACCAGCGCGATCATCACCAGCCATAGCACGCGCTGACCCGGCTGGGTGTCGGGGTCGCCACCGGCCGACAGGTTGTCGATCACCAGCGCACCAGAGTCCACCGACGTCACCATGAAAAACACCAACAAGGCGACCACCAGCAGCGAACCGATACCGGCCAGCGGCAGCATTTCCAGGAACTGGAAGATAGCCATGTTGACGTCGCTCAGGCCAGCTGCAAGAGCACCGCTGCCGTCGATCACCTGAGCGATGGCACCGCCACCGAAGGCAGAGAACCACAGCAGAGTGACCACGGTCGGCGCCAGCATCACCATGCCCACCATCTGGCGCAGGGTGCGGCCCTTGGAAACGCGTGCGACGAAGATGCCCACCAGCGGGCCCCAGGTGCACCACCAGGCCCAATAGAACACCGTCCAGCCCTGGAACCAATCCTGATCAGGACGATTGATCCAGTTGCTCAGCGGCAGGAACATCTGGCCGTAGTCGACCGCTGCGCTCAGGGTGTTGGAGAAGAACGCCATGCCGCCAATACCGACCGCGACCAGCAGAAACAGCACCAACGCCAGCAGCATGTTGATGTTACTCAGGACCTTGACCCCGGCATCCAGCCCCCGCCACAGCGAGAACGCGGCCAGGCCGGTAACCGCGACGATGAACAGCAGCTGAAAGGCGAAGGTGTTCGGGGTACCCAGTACGTGGGCAATACCGGCCGTGGCCTGCATGGCGCCCAGACCCAGGGAAGTGGCCAGGCCGAAAATGCTCAGCACCACGGTGAACACATCGACCATCTGCCCTGGCAAGCCGCGATGCCCACGCCCCAGCAGCGGCTGCAGACCGGAGCTGAGCGACAGAGGCAGGCCCTTGTTGTAGGAGAAGTACCCCACCACCAGCGCGCTGGTCAGATAGATCGCCCAGGGGTGAAAACCCCAGTGATACAGCGTTGCGCCCATCGCCGCATGGGCGGCCTCCGGGGTGCTGGCAGCCACGTTCAGCGGTGTTTTCCACCAGGCGGTGTATTGCGCTACCGGCTCGGCGACGCCCCAGTACAGCAGGCCGACGCCCATACCGGCGGCGAACATCATGGAGAACCACGACAGGGTGCTGAATTCGGGTTTGGCATCACGGCCACCGAGACGCACCTTACCCAGCGGCGACAGGGCCAGGCCGGCGCAGAACAGCACCGCCAGATTGCCCATGATGATGATGAACCAGTCGAAGTTCTTCAGGATCCAGCCCTTGATGCCTTCCAGCGTCTCGCCGAAGACCACGGGATTGCTCAGTGCCAGGAGAACCAGCAAAAGGATGATGGAGAAGGAAACGGGGAATATGACGCGATGGAAGTTCAAGCCGAGCACTCGAATATTGAAGTCTCGACCGACTATGTCTTCCGCAACCATAGGCTTCATGCACGCACCTCGATTTTGTTCTTGTAATAGTTTTCTCCGCATCCGGACTGAGCCCTGCAGGTGCAGTGAGCGGCTCGGTAATCGCTGCGGATGATCAATAGTCGAACAGGCGCGAATCCATCGACAAACCATTTAATCTGCGCGACTTATGACTTTTAATCATCAATCCATACGACCGATCAGGGCACCTCGCAAAAGCCTCAAAGCTATATTTCACGGGCGCTGGCGAGCCATCAGGCAAGCGTCTCCCTGCCCGGTGTTCTGGCTGAGCTTTGCGCATCCATTCGCAGGTAGGTATGGATCGTTCAGAGCCTCTGGCTGGGTGCCTCCTCGACTCGCTCCTCCACGCTGACCGCTGGCTCGATAACCGCAGCCAGGGTCGTGCAGGCAAGGGCATTGGGTGTGGCCTGATGCTGCAGCGGCGCATCGTCCTGCAGGTGCTCACCGGTCACGCGTCCTTGCCCCACAGCGACCGCCAATACCGCCGCGCTGATGGCAAAGAACAGATAGAGGCTGGAGGGGCCGAAATGCCCCATCAGCGCACCGGCCAGCAGCGGGCCGATGCAGGCGCCCACACCGAAGGTGGCTAGCAACAAGCCCGCCAGTGACACGCGCAGACGCGGCTCCATGTTGTCGTTGGCCAGGGCCACGCCGAGCGGGTACAGGCAGAACTGCAGAAAGCCGATACACGCGCTGAACAGCAGCAGCACGCCGAACGACAGGCCCTGATAGAACGCCAGCGGCAGGCAGGTCAGGATCAGCAACGCCGCCACACCGCGAATAAGGCTGGCGCGTGGCAGACGATCCGACAGCCAACCCAGTGGCAGTTGCGCAAGCAACCCCGCGGCAATCGCCAGAGCCATGAACTGACCTACTTCCACCGTGCTCAGGCCTTGTCGGCTGGCATAGATCGACGACAAGCCATAGAAACCACCGTTGATCATCCCCGAGATCAGCACGGTAAACAGCGACTGCGGTACACGCTGCAAGAACAGACGCAGATCGATCGGCTCAGAGCCCGGTATGCTCGGATGAGTACTGCGAGTCAGCGCCACCGGCACCTGGCTCAGGGCGAAAGCGATGACCACGCCGAGTAACGCATGCAGGCCGAGATTGCCGTCGATGCTCAGCGCCAGTTGACCGAGCATCATGCCGACGTAGGCCGCGACCATGTAGATGCCCAGCACCCTGCCGCGCTGATCGCTTTGCGCGCAGTCGTTGAGCCAGCTTTCCACCACCATCAGCTGGCACATCATCGCCACGCCAACGACAAAGCGCAGCAACAACCAGAGCGGCAATGCCTCACTGAAGGCATGCGTCAGTACCGCCGCGCAGATGATGCCGGAACAGGCCACGTAGGTACGTATGTGACCGACACGGCCGATCAGCACCTGACCAACCTTGCCGCCGACCACCATGCCCAGAGCATTGGCAGCCATCAGCGCACCGCCCCAGAACTCGGCGACGCCACCGGCAGTCAGGCGCAGCGCCAGATAAGTCATCAGCAGGGTCGAGCCGAGCTGCATCAGTAAACTGGCCAGATAGAGTGCAGCGAACGCCTGGGTCAATCCGAGCAATTGCTCACCCCTTTCTCACGGAAAACCACCACGCCTGAGCCGGGCGCGCAGCAAAGCTGGAGCATCGTCAACCCTCTCGCTGCTAGGCCAGACCATGCCGTTGTTTCCAGTCACCCGGATGGACCACGTAACCGAACAGCGCATGCCCGCCGTAAACCAGCTCGGTGCCTTCGGGAATCCACAGCAATTGCCCCGGTTTGACGCGATACAACTCGCCGTTGGCCTTGAGTTCGAAGCAGCCCTCGATGACGAAGATCACCTCGTCATACAACAGGGTCCAGGCCACCTCGGCGCCCTCCCAGCGGGCGAAGCCGATGCCGATGTTCGGCGAAATCTCGTTGCTGATCGCCCGCGCCACGAAGGCAGCTCCGGGCGGTCCACCGCGCGGAATGAACTCCAGATCATGGTGATCGACCAGCAGCACCGAGCCTTTCCCGGAAACGACCTGGCTCATAGCTCACTCCGACTGTTCCAGGCTGCCAGGCGAATGCGCGAGCGCACGCCCAGGCCGAGGAACGGCTCCGGTGGATTGAGCGATGGCATGCCGGTGACCGCCTGGATATCGCGCAACTGCGCCGAATCACTGCCGACCGCCATTTCCGCCAGCAGCGTGCCGGAGATGGTGCCCCAGGCCGCGCCGACGCCGTTGTCGCAGGCCGAGGCGAACACGCCTGGCTCAAGCTCACCGAAGAAGTTGGTGAAGTTGCGCGAGATCGCGTAAACGCCGCCCCAGGTGTGGCTGAACGGCACATCGGCCAGTTGCGGGAAGCGCGCCAGGAAAGCCTTGCGATGATCGGCACGCACCGACTCGCGCATGCCGTCGCTGGTGCTCTTGCCGTACTTGGGCACGTGCTTGTAGGTGTTACGGATAATCAGGCGGCGGTCCTGAGTCATGCGTACCGTGGTGCCGGCGTGATCGGCCGGGGGCAGGCCCCAATCGAGCTGACCACCGAAGGCCGCCAGCTCGGCATCACTCAGCGGACGCGTCCAGCTGGCGAAGGTCATCACCGGCAGCAAACGGTTACGCAGGTAACCGAACTCCTGGGTGAAGATGCTGGTGCCAAGCAGCAACTGCTCGGTGCGAATCGTGCCCTGACTGCCCTGCAGCAGCCAGCCGCCCTGCCCGTCGCGTTGCAGACCGGTGATGGGCGACTCTTCCAGCAGCTCGACGTTTTCCGGCAGCGAGTGCGCCAGCCCGGTGACCAGTGCCGCCGGCTGCATCAGATAGCAACCCGGCGTGAAGATCGCGCGGCTGTAATAGGTATTGCCCAGCACCTGCGCCAGCTCGTCGCGCTCGACCAGGCGAAAGGGTTCGCCAAGGTTCGTCAGCAACGTTTCGAAGTGCTGCAGATACGCCAGGCCACGCTGGCCCACCGCGCCCTGATACTTGCCGGCGTGGGACCATTGGCAATCGATGCCGTGACGCTCGATCAGCCCCTGCAGCTGGGCGATGGCAGCGCGGTTGAGCGACAGCAGGCGCTGCTTGTGGGCCGGATCGGGATGTTCCAGGGCGAACTTGTGCGGCAGGTCGATGACGAAACCGGAGTTGCGTCCCGAAGCGCCCTGGCCGACACGCTGAGCGTCGACCAGGATGATGCGTTTGTCCGGCAGCAGTTCGCCAAGGCGGCGCGCAGCGGCCAGGCCGGCGAAACCGGCACCGATCACCGCGTAGTAGGCGCGTTGTTCGCCTTGCAGGCGCTTGCACGCAGGTTGCTGCGGCAATGCGGCGTACCAGCCGCAACTGCTGTCGTCATGGGGCAGATTGATTTGCTTGCTCATGCGCGTGCCCTCAGGCCACTGATCGTTGTGCGTTCTGGCAGCTTTGCAGCCAGCTGTTGCGTTGGCTCTGTGCCTGTCGTCCGAGCAGGACGAAGCCGCACGCCAGCCCCTGGGCATCGTAGAAACCGGCGCTCAGGCCATCGGCGTTCGTTGTGCAGCGCCACTCGCCGGCGGTACCGGGTGCCGGCGCCAACAGGCACAGCGGCGCGGCCGGGGTTTTCACCGTCACCGGCATCAGCGGATAGCTCACCGCCGTCGGCTGGCCGAGCAAGGTCTTGCTCAGTGCGGCAATACCCTGGTTGATCGGCGCCAGATAAGGCAGCAATTGCCCATCGACTTCGATGCAGTCACCTAGGGCGTAGATGCCCGGTTGCGAACTCTGCAACTGAGCATCGACCTGAATCCCCCGACCCACGGCCAGCCCAGCGTCTTTGGCCAGGCCCAGACTGGGTTGCAGGCCAACAGCCGAGAGCACCAGATCGGCCTCCAGGCTTTCGCCATTGGCCAGGGTCAAGCGGTAGCCCTGCTCCTGCGCATCGACACGGCGCACGGTGTTCTGCAAGTGCCAGCTGACGCCCAACGCTGCCAACGCACTTTGCAGATGTTGCCCGGCTTCGGCCGGCAGCAAGCGCTCCATTGGCCACTTACCCAGGCCGATAACGCTGACCTGAAAACCGCTAGCCGCCAGGTCGTTGGCGAACTCGCAGCCAATCAGCCCGTCGCCGAGAATCGCCACGCGCCGCCCCCCGACCAGGCGCTCGCGGAAGCTGCGGTAGTCATGCAAGTTGTTGACGCTGATCAGCGCGTCGCTGGCCCCTTCGATGGGCAGGCGAATCGGCGCGGCACCGCTGGCCAGCACCAGCTGGCCGTATTCCATCTCACCGATATTGGTGTGCAGGCGCCGCGCCGTGGTGTCGATGCGCTCCACCGTGCAATGCGGGTAGACGCGAATTTTCAGGCGCTTCTCGATGGCCAGCGCCGATTCACCGGCCAGCGCGTCGGCGCTCTTGCCCTGAGTCAGGCCGATGGACAGCGCCGGCTTGGAGTACAGGTGCCCGGACTCCTGGGTCAGCACACGTATTTCTACCTCGGCATCAGCGCGGCGCAGCGCCTGGGCCAAGCCATAACCGGCATAACCGCTGCCGATGATGACGATGGGCTGACGCACCTCGGCCGCCAGCGTCTGCAGCGCTTGCGGCGGCACCGGCAGCGGCGTGCTGAGCGGCGCTGCGGCGGCAGCGACGACCGGGCTGATGTCGAGCATCTCGAAATCTTCCTTGCCGACTTTGCACTCCGGGCACTTCCAGTCCGCCGGTACGTCTTCCCAACGGGTGCCGGCGACAATGCCGTCGTCCGGCCAGCCCAGGGCCTCGTCGTAGATGAGGCCGCAGACCACACAGAGCCAGGTCTTGAACATGTCGCTCACTCCCCCGCCACACGAATGGCGACGTTCTTGGTGCGTACGTAGCTGTACAGCGCTTCCTGGCCCTTCTCGCGGCCAAAGCCGGACAGGCCAACACCGCCGAACGGCGTTTCGATGCCACCGGCATACCACTCGTTGACGAATACCTGGCCAGCGCGCAGGCGCCGCACGCAGCGCATGGCGCGGCTGATGTCCTGGGTGAAGACGCCGGCGACCAGGCCGAAATCGGTGCCATTGGCAATCTCGATGGCCTGCTCTTCGCTGTCGAAGGGGATGATCGCCAGCACTGGGCCGAACACTTCTACTTGCGCAATGCACATATCCGCGCGTACATCGCGGAACACGGTCGGGCGCATGAAGTGCCCGGCCAGTTCGCTATGAGCCTCGCCACCGGTGGCCAGTACCGCGCCTTCATCGACTGCGCGCCGACACAGGGTTTCGATTCCAGCAAGTTGAGCGGCACTGACCACCGGGGTGAGGTCCGGGTTGTCCTGGCCGAGGCCGACGCTGAGCCCTTCGGCCAGCTCGACCACCGCCTGGACGATGTCTTCGTAGATCTCGCGCTGCACCAGCAGGCGCGACATGGCCGAGCAGACCTGCCCGGCATTGAAGAAAATGCCGTTCTTGACGCTGGCCAGCAGTTGCTTGCGGTCGACGTCGGCGAAGGCGATGGCGGCCGATTTGCCGCCCAGTTCCATGACGCTGGGAATGGCGTTGGCCGCCGCATCACGGAGGATCGACTGGCCAGTGGGTACCGAGCCGGTGAAGACGATCTGGTCGACCTTGGCACTGCTCACCAGATGCGCTCCGACCTCGCGACCGCGGCCGCAGATCAGGTTGATCGCACCCTGCGGCAAGCCTGCCTTGACGATGGCGCGCACCAGCACGCACATGCCCAGCGGCGACAGCTCCGGCGATTTGATCACCACCGCGTTGCCGGCAGCCAGCGCCGGCGCCAGGGAACGAGCGCAGATGGACACCGGGAAGTTCCACGGCACGATCTGCGCCGATACGCCCATGGGGTCGTAGACGGTGAAGTCCATGTAGCCGTTGCCCAGCGGGATCGAGGTGCCCTCGATCTTGTCGGCCATCCCGGCGTAGTACTCGAAGTAGCGCGCGGCTTCGATGAACTCATCGCGGGCATCGTTGATGCTCTTGCCATTCTCCTGGCACAGCACCCAGGCGCCCTCGTCCGCCACCGCGCGGATTTCCTCGGCGATACGCAGCAACCAGCTGACCCGTTGCGCCGGGCGGGCGCGGGTCAGCTCACCACTGTCGGCGCAGCGACGCGCCGCCAGCAGCGCGCGCTCGGCGTCTTCGACGGTGGCCTGGGCAATGGTCGCCAGTGGCTCGGCGGTGCCGGGGTTGTTCACGCTCAGGTGCTGGGCGCTGTCGACCCAGTCACCATCGATGTAATTGAGCCAGTGAGAGGCGATCGGATACATGACGGCCTCCTCAGGCGTTCTGCGCGATGGTCAGCAACTTGCGCGCGGCCCACTGGTGGAAGTAGTGCGTTGGGATGTCCATTTCCGGGGAGAACGCGCCGCCGCCGTAACCTGGCGAATGACGGCCCTTCTGCATGCCCTCGACCGAGGCGATGTCCTCGGCGAACACCACCTTCCAAGATTCCAGAATGGCATTGCGGCAGGCGGCGTACTCGTCGCTCAATGCCTCGTCACCGACATAGAACAGGCGCAGGTGCTCGATGGTACGGCCCGGTGCGACCGGTTCCAGCTGCATGGCGAAGGCATGGTCGGCCTGGATGCCCAGCAGCACGTTGGGGAAGAAAGCCACGTACTCGGCGTTGCGCAGGCGGTCCTGCGGCCAGCTTGGGAACTGCGGCAAGTGGGTGCCGGCAACGTCGGAGAGGTTGTAGGCGTAGCTGCCCTGGCCGGCGAACTGCTCGTCGAAGAGGATGTTGTAGTGATCTTCCAGACGCGAGTAGGTGTTCAGGCTCGGGTGCACCCACGGCAGGTGGTACGCCTCGCAGTAGTTCTCCACGGCCAGCTTCCAGTTGCAGGCGATGTCGAGGGTGGTCGAGTCCATGTTGGCGCGGCGGCGCATCAGGCCCATGCCGTCATCACCGAGGAACTGGCTCCAGCGCGCGGTCAGCGGCGCCAGCATCTCTTCCAGCGGCTGCGCGTCGCCGGACAGGTTGACGAATACCATGTCCATCCAGATGGCGCTGCGGATGGCCTTGAGGCCGTGCTTCTCGCAGGCGAAACGCTCGTCCTTGTGCTTGTCGATACCGCCCACGTGCGGCGTGCCCTTGAGGCCGCCGTTAAGATCGTAGGTCCAGGAGTGGTACGGGCAGCGAATCACGCCCTGCACGGTACCGGCCTCTTCCACCAGCTTCATGCCACGGTGGCTGCAAACGTTGTGGAACACCTGCACCAGGCCTTCGCGGTTGCGCATCAGCAGCAGCGGCAGACCCATGAACTCGACCGGTTTTACCGAGCCGTTCTGGTTCAGGTCGCTGGCGAAACCGACGCAGGCCCAGGTCTTGCCCATGACCTGGTCGCGCTCGAGCTCGAACAATTTCTGGTCGGTATAGAACTCGTTGGACAGGCCGGTGGCTTGGTGGATTGGCGCGAGTACGTTTTCCAGCTGGTGCACTGGGATTTGCTGAGAAGTGGCTTGAGTCATTGTTGTTATCCCCTGCAAGGCACGGTGGTGGTGATCGGCAGTCGCTAGGGCGCTGCTCGTTGGTCACCAGTGTCGAAAAGCAGGGGATTGTTCGACAAACGATTTTTTGCACTGATATTTATGATAAAAAATCATAAATATCAGGATAGATGGGTTAGTAAAGCCTGTAATTACGCGGGTTGATGCATGTCGTTAACTCATCGACTCATGAAGAGAAATGGTTTGTCCGGCGTTGCCACCGGTGCCATCTTGCCGGCACTGCGCAACGCTCTGCAGGCACTTGCCAACCCGGCAAGCGCTGCCTGCTGCGCAGCGGTTCCACGCCAACAGCCGCGAAACCGCCCTCCTCACTGATCGCCCACGCTACGGGCAAAGCACGAGCTGCCTCAGGCCAAAAGCCTGCGGCAGCCTCGTTTCACCCCGCTTGAAGCTCATCACCGGACTCGCTGGTGACCTGCTCCATCAACCAGTTGCGAAAGCGCTGCACGCTCTGTCGGCTGCTGCGCCCCAGCGGTTCGAGCAGGCAGAACTGTGCATCGGTATGCAGCGTGACATCGATGGGTCGCACCAACGCGCCGGTCTGCAGGTGGTTGTCGACCAGGTTCGACCAGGCCAGCGCAATGCCCTGCCCGCTCAGCGCCGACTGGATCAGCATCGAATAGCTGTTGATGTTGATTCGGTGCCGCGGCTCGCGCGCCTTGTGGCCCAGACGCTGGAACCACTCCGGCCAGCTGATCCAGTCACGCTGTGGGTCTTCCAGCCACAGCCAGGTGCCGGTGGCCAGCTGCGTCGGGTCGTAGAAATCCGGGTGCTTGGCCAGGTAGCCAGGGCTGCACACGGGGAACACTTCTTCAGCGAACAGCGGCGTCACCTGCATGTTCTTCGGCGGCGTGCGGCAGTAGTACAACGCCAGATCGCAGTCCAGGCGGGAGAAATCCTTGACGTGGTCATAGGCGATGATGCGCAGGTCCACTTCTTCATTGTCTCGCTGGAACTCGGCGACCCGCGGCAACAGCCAGAGCGAGGCCATGGCGGTACTGGTGACCACCGTGACCTGCTGCGCGCCGCGCCAGTGACGGATCTCGCCGGTGGCATGGGCCAACTGCAGCAGGGACTCACGCACCGTGTCGTAGTAGTGGCTGCCGGTCGGGCTGAGATTGATCTCGCGGGTGGTGCGCTCGAACAGGGTCTTGCCGAGGTAATCCTCGAGCAGACGAACCTGCCGGCTGATCGCACCCTGGGTGACGTTCAGTTCCTTGGCCGCGAGGGTAAAACTCAGGTTTCGCGCGGCTGACTCGAACGCCACCAGGCTGTTGAGTGGGGGCAGAGGTTGAATCTTCATGCAGGCAATTCACGCAGGCGTTGTTGTTATTTGGCCGCTGTCTGGAGAGCGACTCGACCTAAAGCATGCAGCTTGTAGCGTTAAACCGATACGCGTCGCGAGAGAAAAGTCACAGCTCTGGTAGACTTGCACGCCGCTGCCAGCAGTTGCGCCACTGCGCGACGGATACCAGTAGAACAGCGCCGCGCCAGAGTTTCTTGCCTGAAAACCCCGTCAACACTTCAGAACGCGTCATCCCACATGTTTTTAGAAAATGTTGTAGCCACGCCGTCCGCCCTGTCCCGCCGCTTCTCCGTGGCCCCGATGATGGATTGGACTGACCGTCACTGCCGGTTCTTTCTCCGTCAGCTGTCGCGTCATGCCCTGCTCTACACCGAGATGGTCACCACCGGCGCGCTGATCCATGGCGACCGCGAGCGTTTCCTGCGTTACAGCGAGTGCGAACACCCGATCGCCCTGCAGTTGGGCGGCAGCAACCCGCAGGACCTGGCGACCTGCGCGAAGATGGCCGAAGAACATGGCTATGACGAAGTGAACCTGAACGTCGGCTGCCCCAGCGACCGCGTGCAGAACAACATGATCGGCGCCTGCCTGATGGGCCACCCGGCGCTGGTCGCCGACTGCGTAAAGGCCATGCAGGACGCCGTGAGCATCCCGGTGACGGTCAAGCACCGCATCGGCATCAACGGCCGTGACAGCTACACCGAGTTGTGCGATTTCGTCGGCCAGGTGCGCGATGCCGGCTGCCGCAGCTTCACTGTGCATGCGCGCATCGCCATCCTCGAAGGCCTGTCGCCGAAGGAAAACCGTGAGATTCCGCCGCTGCGCTACGACATCGCAGCGCAGCTCAAGCAGGACTTCCCAGATCTGGAGATCATCCTCAACGGCGGCATCAAGACCCTCGAGGAATGCGAGCAACATCTGCAGACCTTCGATGGCGTGATGCTCGGCCGCGAGGCCTATCACAACCCCTATCTGCTGGCGCAGGTGGACAGCCGCCTGTTCGGCGCCGCAGACACGGGCATTTCCCGCATGGATGCCCTGCTCGCACTCAAACCCTACGTCGAGCAACACCTGCGCGAGGGCGGCACCCTGCATCATGTCAGCCGTCACGTACTGGGCCTGGCCCAAGGCTTCCCCGGTGCACGGCGTTTCCGCCAGCTGCTGTCGGTGGACATTCACAAGGTGCAAGACCCGCTGGCGCTGCTCGACCAGGCAGCCGAACTGCTACGCGGTCATTGATCTGGCGCGCTCAGGCGATAGCGGCTACGCCCGGTCGTCTGCACCAGGCCATTCTCCTCCATACGGCGCAGCACCTGGCGCACGCTGACCAGCGACAGCGGTTCGCCGGCCTCATTCAATTGCTGGTGGAGTGCGCGCGCAGATATCCCCTGCTCGTCATTGGCGCTGCACAGCGCCTCCACCACCTTGAGCCGGGGCATACTGAAGCGCAGCCCGGCGGCCTGCAACCACTCACGGCACTGGCGCGTGTCCAGACCAGCGGAAACTGAACGAGAAAGCTGGGTTTGGGTCGACATGCTCGGGCTCCTTGGCAGCTCGTCTACAGTCGGACTCCACCGACTTCGGCACGTTCTTACGTACCGTCATAGATAAAGACGAATGAGCCGGCAAAAAGCGCAGCCCGAAAAGGTAATTATTGTCAGTGACCCGACCGTTGAGCGCCCGCTGCGCCTCGGGTAAGGTCATGCCATCTGCAACGACAAGGCCTCGTCATGACCTCCAAGCTGGAACAACTCAAGCAGTTCACTACCGTAGTCGCCGACACCGGTGACCTCGATGCCATCGCCCGCCTGCAACCGGTGGATGCCACCACCAACCCCTCGCTGCTGCTCAAGGCGGCTGCCCTGCCTCGTTATGCCGACCTGCTGAATCAGGCCATGAGTGCTGGCAAGGGTGACCTGGGGCTGGCCTGCGATCATTTCGCGGTCGCCGTCGGCCAGGAGATCCTCAAGGTCATCCCGGGACGCATTTCCACCGAAGTCGATGCGCGCCTGTCGTTCGACACCGACGCGACCCTGCGCCGCGCCGAGCGTCTGATCGGCCTTTACGAAAAAGCGGGGATTGGCCGCGAGCGCGTACTGATCAAGATCGCTTCGACCTGGGAGGGCATCCGAGCCGCCGAGCAGTTGGAAAAAGCCGGCGTGCAGACCAACCTGACGCTGCTGTTCGCCTTTGCCCAGGCGCAAGCCTGCGCCGATGCCGGCATATTTCTCATCTCGCCGTTCGTGGGGCGCATCTACGATTGGTACAAGAAGGCCGAGGGCCGTGATTTCGTTGGCAGCGAAGATCCAGGCGTGCAGTCGGTCACGCGCATCTACGACTACTACAAGGCCAACGGCTACGACACCGTGGTGATGGGAGCAAGTTTCCGCAACCTTGGTCAGATCGAAGCGTTGGCCGGTTGCGACCGCCTGACCATCAGCCCCGACCTGCTGCAGAGACTGGCTGAGGACGATGGCCAACTGAGTCGCCAGCTCGCCCCTGGTGCTACCGGCGAACCTCGCCAGAGCCTCGATGAAGGTGGCTTCCGCTGGGCTCTGAACGAAGATGCCATGGCTACCGAGAAGCTGGCCGAGGGCATCCGTCTGTTCGCCCGCGATCAGGAAAAACTCGAAGCCCTGCTGGCCGCCAAGGCCTAAATGACAAAGGGGCGTCAGCTTGGCTGACGCCCCTTTTCATTGCGAGGTAGGGTGCGCTGTGCGCACCACCAACTTTCTCGGCTGATATCGATGCGCGCAGCGCACCCTCCGGAAAGCACTCGATCAGTGCCGCTCGAGTGCGCTGACCAGATCATGGAACGCCTCGCGATTGGAGTCGTTGAGCCCCATCAGGATGCGGTGCGCTTCCAGCACCTTGGCCTTCACCACCTCTTCGGACTGATCCTGCGAAGGCAGATCATCCAGGCAATCCGGGCAGGGAATCGGCCGGTCGACGATGTTGAACACCTGGTCGAAGCCCATGGACTCCAGCAGGCGCGTGATGTCGTCGTGAGTGGTTACAACGGTCGGCAATAGACCAACCTTCTGCCGCGACAGAATGGATAATTTCGCCAGCAAACCGAGGGTCGTACTGTCGATACTGCGAGTTTCGGTCAAGTCGATGACGATGGCCGAAAAATTCAACGCGGTGAAAATCTTTTCAATCGTGGCATCCAGTGCTGAACACAACGTCAGACGGACTTCACCGACAAACTTCAGGACGAAGGTTCCATCCTGCTCGGCGAATTGGATGCGACCGGGGCTTATCCCAGGATTCATGCAAGGTTCCTGCTCAACACCAGCAAGGCGATATCATCCGGCATCTCGCCCAGATTGGCCAGACCGAGAACTTGACGCAAACCACCCAGCGTACCGCCAGCCTGGCTAACCAGTTGTGGCAACGCCAATTCCTTCTCTTTCAGCGTGTCACCCGGCAGCAGGTCGAGAATGCCATCGGACAGCAGCGTCAGGCTGAAAGACTCTGGCAACTGCATTTCCAGATCACCGTATTCGGCTTCCTCGAACAGGCCGACTGGCAGGCCACGGCCTTCCAGGTAGCGCGCCTGGCCATTCTCGAACAGCACCGGCAGCGGCAGATGACCGCCGATGCTGTACGTGAGCATGCCGCTCTCCTCGTCGATCACACCGCCGAGCATGGTCACGTGCTTGCCCAGCTTGCAGTTGATCAACCCGCGATTGATGTGGCCGAGTACATCGGAGGGTTTGAATTCCGGCAACGTGCCGCCACGCCGCCACTCGTAGAGCAGGCGCGTGGTCATGAACTTGAGCAGCACGGTGACGAATGCCGACGACGCACCATGACCGGAGACATCGGCCAGGTAGAACGCGATGCGTCGCTCGTCGATACGGAAGTAATCGACGAAATCACCGGACAGGTATAACGACGGGATGATCTGGTGCGCGAAGTTCAGGCCATCGGCCTGCCAGGGCGTCACCGGCAGCATGTTCATCTGCACCTGACGGCCGGCGTTCTGGTCCTCCTGCAAGAGGTGCAGGCTGGCCTGGAGCTCACGATTGGTCGCTTCCAGCTTCTCACGATAGAGCTGGTTCTCGACGCGCAAACGCGCACGGTCCAGCGCACGGCGCACCGAATGCTCCAGCACCGCCAGGTCTTCGAGAGGTTTGATCAGGTAATCGGCAGCGCCGAGACGCAGGGCTTCGACAGCATCGGTCATCACACCGGCGCCGGAAACGACGATCACCGGCACCTCGACACCCAGTGCGTTGATACGACGAATCAGTTCAAGACCGTCGACCTGCGGCATGCGCAGATCGCAGATCATCAGGTCGGGGCCTTCCTGCTGGAACACTTCCAGCCCCTGCAAACCGTTGTTGGCCTGCAACACCTTGAAGCCGCTGTCCTCGAGGTAGGCCGCGAGGCTTGCACGTACGACATCGTCGTCGTCAATGATCAGCAGAGTGGCACTGGTTTTGTGCATGGGGTATCCAGGCAAACTGCGCCAGGGCAATTTTTGGTCACTGCCCGTGGCGCGGCGCTGCATCTATGGCGCCAGGGCGATTTCAAGGGGCAGACGGTACTCCCATCTGCCGGCCGATTCAAGCCGGGACCGGTCGTCGTTCGGCGGCTTTACAGGTCAAATCGACGAGGGTTATAAGAGCCGCGGGAGAGCTCATAAGAAGAGGACAGGGTCCATGAGTCAGAACGATCGAGCGTACAGCGAGAAACGCGACTACATCCGCATGCGACTGGAAGCTGCAGTCGTCCTCCATCATGCTGGCCGGGAAATTCCTGCACTGTGCCTGGATCTTTCCAGTACTGGCATGCAAATCGAGGCTGAAGCGGCCTTGAGCATGGGAGACAAGGTCAAGGTCCATATCCCTTCAGAACACAGCGAACTCGCCGGCCTCGACGCCCACGCAGAGGTCGTGCGGGTCGGCGACCTGGGTGACGGCCGGCAGTCGCTGGGCCTGGCCATCATCTCCATGAGCTGAAATCTGCATTTACGAAAAAGGCGGCCCAGGGGCCGCCTTTTTTGCATCTGTCAGGACTTAAAAGTCATCTTCGACCTGGCCATCCTTGACCTTGAACTCACGGCTCTGCAGGTAGGCGTTGCGGATGAAGATGTACTTGTCGCCGCTGATCAGTCGCTCGGCCTGCAGCAGGTTGGCACGGGTGTCGACCACCTGCACGCCACGGGTGACGTTACGGGTCGGCACATGATCCATGTGCGGATACGGCGTCAGGAAGCTGTCCGGCACCCGACCGGTGGCATCACGCACAGTGCTTGGCCCGAGGAGCGGGATGACCAGGTAAGGCCCGCTGTTCAGCCCCCAGACGCCCAGGGTCTGGCCGAAGTCTTCGTCACTCTTGCGCAGGCCCATGTGCTTGGCCACGTCGAAGAAGCCCAGCACACCGAAGGTGGTGTTGAAGATCAGGCGACCGGTATCGACGCCGGCGTTGTGCAGTTTGCCCTGCAGCAGGTTGTTGGCCAGGTTGCCAACGTCGCCGATGTTGCCGAACACGTTGTGTACGCCATCTTCGAGAAATTGAGGCGTGACAGCCCGGTAACCCTGGGCGATCGGCTTCAGCGCATAGGTATCGACAGTATCGTTGAAACGGAAGATGGGGCGATTGAAGCTTTCCCAAGGATCTTCTTCCGAAGCGGCCTGACTCATCGCAGGCAGCAGGCTCAGGCCGACGAGGGCCATCAGGCCACCCAGGCGCGCGATCCAGCGAGCACCGATCACATGCATTTAAATCTCTCCTTGAGGAAATAATGTGGCCACCGCCAGCGGGCCGAATGCCGCGTAGTATAAAGCCTGGAGCCCTGATTGGGCAGCATAGCGAAGAAAAGCGATGACCGACGAAACCTTGCTGCACACCGCACACATCCCCGTACGCTGGGGCGACATGGACAGCTACGGGCACGTCAACAACATCATCTACATGCAATACCTGGAAGAAGCCCGTGTCGCCTGGTTCGAGCTGGCCGGCGTAGCCATGAGCAACGTGCCGTTCGGCCCGGTGGTCCTGCAAACCCAGCACACCTATCTGAAACCGGTGATCCACCCCGCTACCGTGGTGGTGGAACTGCGGGCTGGCGCGGTGGGGCGCAGCAGCCTGGTGATCGAACACAGGCTGCGCACCGTCGAAGACCCGCTCACGGTCTACGGTGAGGGTTACTGCAAACTGGTGTGGATCGACCATGAGAGTGGCAAGTCGGTAGCCCTGCCGGAGCATGTACGCGCTCTGTTCGACGTCATCTAGCGGTCACATTACGGTCATCCGCTGGCGCTAGATTGGCCTAGGCCAATGCCACGGATGATCCTATGCCCTCCCCCTGCACCGCGCTTATCTTTCAACTGTCCGGCTGCCTGGTCGACTTCGGTGCCCGCACGCTACCCGTCGCACTGCAGCGGCTGCACCCCGAGTGCACGCCCGCAAGCCTCGTCGGTGCGCCGCAGCAGGCGCTGGATGCCTGGCTAGGCAAGCCGGCAACCGCAGCACAACTGCAAGCGCTACAGCAGACGCTGAGCGAGGTGGCCGGCGACCATGCCGAGCTGACCCCAGGTGCTGCACAGTTGCTGCAAAGCCTGCATGCCAATGGCACGCCCTGCGCTTGGCTGGACGACCTGCCGGCCGATACCACCCTGCGCCTGGCCGAAGCACTGCCCACGCCCATCGACGCGGTGCTGGCGCGTCAGGCCAGGCCGTGGCCGGCGCCAGACAGTTGCTGGCAGGCATTGAGCCAGCTGAACGTCGAGCGCCTGGATGGTTGTGTAGTCGTCAGTGGTAATCCGCTGATGCTGCAAGCCGGGCTCAATGCTGGCTGCTGGACCATCGGCCTGGCCGCCTGCGGGCCACTATGCGGCTATGCCCTGGCCGACTGGCAGGCACTGGACGCAAGCGAGCAGAAACACCTGCGCGCCGAGGCCACGCTGCAGCTCTATCGTCTGGGCGTGCATTCGGTGGTCGATAATCTGGGAGAAATCGAGGCCAGCCTGGACGATATCGGCGTACGCCGGAGCAAGGGCGAAAAGCCCTGAGACTTTGACTCTGATCAGGCAAAGCCGGCCCGCTTGGATTAACCTTCAGGTACGGGTTGAAAACTTCCAGCGCAGCTGGGGGTCAATGCCTAAGCTGATTCGAAAAGGAGAACTCTATGCCAGCAAGCGACCTGCAGCAGCAACTGGAAGCCCTCCAGCAACACCTGGCCCAGGACACGCCGCTCAGCGAGGAAGAACGCGCATCGCTCTACCTGCTGACCCAGGAAATCGAAGTGCAATTGGCGCGTGAAGCCGCCTCAGCGCCCGACGCCACGCTGGTCGATGGCGTCAATCTGGCGGTGGAACGTTTCGAGGCCAGCCACCCTACCCTCGCCGGCACTCTGCGCAACATCATGCAGAGCCTGGCCAACATGGGCATCTGAATGCCCTGCCCCGGCTAAGATCGAGCAACTCAGGAAAATGCCGCCATTTCAGACTGTGTGAAAACGTTCTGAACTGAACCGGTTCAATACAAACGCCTCGATTGATTCGTGGCGTTTGTGTTTTTA
>NZ_RHQP01000043.1:0-36797 GCF_003935465.1 Pseudomonas sp. o96-267 | reverse complement strand
TTGAATGGGTTCATGTGCAGCTCCATCAGCAAAAGGGGATGATAAGTTTATCACCACCGACTATTTGCAACAGTGCCAGTCGCCAAGCAGCTCGGCCGCAAAGGCGGCCGCAAGCCGAAGATGACCGACAGCAAGATCGAGTCGGCCAAGAAGCTGCTGGCCAGCGGGGTGCCGCCCAAGGACGTGGCCAAGAACCTCGGCGTGTCCATTCCGACGCTGTACCGCTGGGTGCCAGCCTCCACGCACGCTTAGCGTGCTTTATTTTCCGTTTTCTGAGACGACCCCTCGTAGCGCCTCGTCGATGGATAACCTCATTGCAATCTCCAATGAAGAAACAAAGTAAGGAAGAAAGAAACAAAGAAACCCCGGCTATCCCCACGCCGCGAAAATCTTCTTGACCACCTCATCCGAGCGCTTGTCGTAGATGCGTGTTGTGCTCAGGTCCGCGTGCCCCAACACCCGCTGGGCGATCAGCTCCCCGTGGGTGCTGAGCATTTCGGTGCCAACTGTTCGGCGCGCATCATGAGGCCTGACAATGAAGGGGAGGCCGGCGCGCTTGGAGCGATACTCAAGCAGGTAGAAGAGGCTGCGCCCCTGCAGCCCAGTCGGAGCCAGCTTGCCGCCTTTCCATATCCGGTTGAGAAAGAAGCCGTGATGCAGATCATTTGCCCGGCGCACCTCGCGCCACGCCTGCAGGTAGGGAATCGCCCATGCAGCCAGGTATCGCACATCGTAGTGCCCACCTTTTACCTTGACCCGCAGCTCGCCCTCATCCAGATCGAGGTTTTCATCAAGCAGGCCCGCAGCCTCGGCCCGACGAATGCCCGACCCGAACACGAGCGCAATCAGTGCAGCGTCTCGCACGCCCTGGACCCGCTCATCTTGCATGCAGTCGCGGAGCAGGGCGGTCTTGTAGACCTGCTCGACTGCGCGACCTCGGCCAGCTTTGTTCTGGCCTCGCGGCAGCTTTACCTGGGCGATCAGCGCAAACTGCTCAGCAGGCATCAGTCCACGGATGTAGCAGGCCCGAGCGATGCCGCGCAGCGCGTGCATGTACAGCCGGATGGTCCCGGTTTCCAGTCGCTCACCCCAAGCGAAGAGCAATTCAGCCATCGCCTCGGCGGTAACCGTATGCCAAGGGAGACGATCAACATCGCCCATACCTGAGCCGATCATGCCTAAATCGTCCGCTATCCGGCGCAAGGCGTAGCGCATCGTGATACGGCTTGTCGACGCAAAACTGCTCATGAACTGGCGCACTACCTGGGCCATTACTGCCGGCGTAACCTGGCTGGGCAGAGTGCTTTCGGAGAATTTGAACGGTTCCAGATCGGTCACGTCGAGGCACCTTTCAGGATGGCGATGATCAGCTGCTTCTTCAGGGCGTCGATACCCCCGGCCCGAGCCAGCGACCAAAAGCCAGCGGGAGAGGGCGCATCATCGGGAAGAGGGGACGGGTCAAGATCGACGGTCAGCAGGTTCGCACCGTGGCGCAGCTCAACCACATAACCAGACCCCGCCTGGAACAGGCCGCGCGCAGCCGCGACTTCAATCTCTTTCTTTTCGTGCATCCACCGCAGCAGGCCAAACAGGTTTTCCACGTTGGCGCGGTCAGCATCATCGACGACCGGGAAGAGGTTGTGCTGACTGAGGACCGGAACAAACGCTGCCTTACCCAGCTGGTAGTAGTTGGAGCCATACTCCTGAGTCGTGACAGTGGCCAGCGTGAGCAGCGGAGTGCTCCGACCATGCAGCAGCTCAGCGTTGCCGAAGAAATCCAGCTCGACACCATCGCAGATCAGCTGCCGAGGACCGACCTTGGTGATGACATCGAGCAGCAGGCCATAGCGCCGCGAGCTGCCGAATTGCTCGGTTTCACGAAGTAGTTTCGCCATCGCAAACAGCCGGGACTTACTGATGCGGGTGTCCAGTATGTGCTGCAGGGGAATACCTGGCGTGACGGTAAAGCGAGCAGCTGCAGCGCGAAGCGCGGCGTACTGGTCGGACAGTCTCACGGGGGCAGATGGGCAGTACCGGTGCAGCCCGGCCATTTCCATCAGCGAGAGCAGCAGCGACAGAACGGGCTTGGGACGCACTCGCGGAACCACGTCGCTACGTGAAATCTGGCGGGTATTCCTCTTGCCAGTTGGCTGGATTTCACTGTGGAGCGTGATGTGACCGCCATCAACAAAGCGCTCCGCTTTGTGACTGACTGTGCCGCCGCTGGTCTTGTTTTCGCCCCCAGACCGCGCGAACGGGCATTTCGCGGTGTGATCCGCTGCATCCGGGTTGTTCTTCAAGCTCAGCATGCCGGTGTCCCGCATGGCGACGTGCATGACTGGCGCAGGATGGCAGCACTCACAAGCCAGCCAGTGGCCGTCCTTCCTGATCCTGAGCAGCAGCTCCCTCGGCGCCGACGCCTTGCCGAGGGCGAAGAGCCGAAGCGACTCATACTCAGAAAGGCTGATCTTGCGAATGGTTGCCAGCGAACGGTCGATGATCCTCATACCCACCCCATAGTGGCCTAGTGCTATATCCGATAAAGAGCAGACCCGGATACTGCGTGTCGTTGTTGCCTGGACCGCAGCCGCCGTGGCTGCTCCGGCCTTCCGCCATATTACTTCCCTAAACAAACATTTAGGGAAGTAATCTCTATTCTGCAGGGCGGCACATGGCCACCCTCTCTTTTCCCGTGCCTGGATCAGGCCAGATGAGGAATGCCAATCGAATCCCAGTCATCCGCCAGCGGCTTGAACCCATCGACCCACGGCCACGCCACTTCAACCTCCTGTTCCTCCGAGGCGAATGCCGCACTCTCGGTATTGAGGTAGTCGAGAAACCACGCGGTCGTTGATCGGCTATCGACCTTCACCGGGCAAAGTATGGCAACCAAGTTTCGATAGCCTGCGGGCGGCTCCGGCGCGATCCAGCCAGGAACCAGCATCGGGTGCTGCGGCGGCGATGCCGTGTTTACACCCCGGTACAGCTCTGCATCTTTTTCAGTCTGCATGATCAACCCATCCGCATATCAGTTTTGGCCTTGGCACCGGCCTGAAGCATCCGCTTGTGCAGTTCCTCCAGCAGCGCATGCCCAAGATCGTCTTCCATTCGCTGCCCGCCATCCATGAGCCACTGCGAGAACTGCCGAAAATCGCCAACGTCACCAATGGCGCGATTACCGAGCATTTCATTGATTATGCGAGCGCATTCAGCGAACTTGTCAGCACCTTCCTTGTACCCATCGGCGTATTCCTGCGCAATGATCGAATCATTGCCGCTCAAGTCTGCCGCCTTCGGCTTCGGCGGCTCCTGCCCGGTAAATCCGGCGACAAAGCCATCATCCCTGAAAGAAGAAACCCAAATTCCCATACGTCCCCCTCAATGTGCGAGCGCCTTTGAACATGCCCCAAGGGGGCGGAACCGAGGTCAGGTTCGTTGAATGATTGCCCGGCGCGTGGTATGTTTCACGGTATTATATTACTCTATCGCACGGAATTGAGCCAAGGAAAAGCATGGAAATTGCGCGCCCTACGCAGCCTTATACCGAGTCGCTAACCACCCTGCTTGTGGCCTGCGCCCTCATCGTTCTCTGCATTGCTGGCGAAGCTATTTCCTACAACCTTCTACCCGGCACCTTCCCCAGCACACCGAGCAAGTCATCCACAGTTTCTGTTGAAAAGTCTGTTGGTAAGTGATGAAAACTCAATGCAATCAACCCACAAAGCAGCAGGGCAGATAATGAGCAGACTGACCGCATTTTCGATGGGCCTGGCCCTCCTTCTGGGGGCCGCGCTCAACTCAGTAGCGATGGCCGCTGAAACCATGACGGTGCAGCTGGAGGGGATTGCTGATGGGGACACGATCTATGTCCGTGCGCCCCAGACTCAAACGAGCTACCGGGTACGCCTCGCCATGATCGACGCCCCCGAGAACGATCAGGAGTACGGCGTTGAAGCAACCGCCGCGCTGCAGCACCTGCTGCGTGGTGCCGGCCCCCTCACCCTCACCATCAGCAGCACTGACCGCTACGGTCGCCTCATCGCCATCGTGGAAGACGACCGCAATCGCAACATCAACCTGGCCATGGTCAGCCAAGGGGCTGCTTGGGTGTACACCAAGTACGCCAAAAGCGGTGCCTACGCGGGCGACTACTCTCTCTTCGCCAATGCTGAGCGCCAAGCCAAGATGCGCCAGATCGGACTGTGGCAAAACCCCGAGGCAGTTGAACCCTGGCGCTACCGCAGGAAGTAATGGCCATGCCAACCGAACAGCCTGCTGCCGACCCGCAAAGCAAGGCGCTGACGATTGCGCGAATTTACTTCCAGGCGCACCTGTCTGCCGATGAGTCTAGGCACTACATGGAGCAGCGCGACCTATCCTCAGCGGCCTGCAGACGCTTTGAAATTGGCTACGCGCCCGATAACTGGCGCGGGCTGACCGATCACTTCAAGTCGCACGCTATCCGGCTCGCTGCGAAAGATGCAGGCCTGCTCACAAGCCCCGCAAACTCTTCCCGCTTGCTCGATTTCTTCCGTGATCGACTGATCTTCCCCATCCGCTCCCGCGAAGGCGAGCTGGTGGGCTACGGCGGGCGGTTGATCACCGAGAAAGAAGGCTCTCCCAAGTACCTGAACACCCCTGAAACAGACAAGTTCCAGAAGAGCCAGCTGCTCTATGGGCTGCACCAGAATCTGGCCTCGATCAGCAAGCGCAAGGAAGCGATTCTGGTTGAGGGCTATATGGATGTGGTGCGGCTTTCTACGTCTGACTTTGACTACGCCGTCGCCCCGATGGGCACCGCACTGACCAATGAACAGGTGGGCCTGCTGCGCGATAGCGGCGTGCGCCGCCTGTGGATTTGTCTGGACGGAGACAGTGCCGGCGAGAAGGCAGCTGAGCGCAGCATTGACCTGCTGATGGATCACTATCATCCATCGCTCGAAATCATGCTGGTAAGGATGCCGGATCAGCATGACCCTGACTCCCTCATTCGCGACTCAGGCCCGGAGGCCTTTCGCCGCTGCCTTGACGACGCCACTGCCCTCCCCGACTTCATTCACCAGGTCTGCACGAAAGGCTTTCCCGAGCGGCCGTGCCTGGAAGACAAGGCACTCTACCTGCAGCGTCTTAGCCCATTCATTCAGCGTGCAGCAGGCTTCCTACAGGACCGCCTGATCGAGCAAGCGCAAGACTTCACCGGACTGACCCCCGACGACATTTATGCGGATCGCCAGAGCCGCAAAGACAACGCGGTCGTTTCCCAGTGGCACCCTCTCGTCACGCTCGCGGCGCGCTGGATGATGTTTGACCCCGAGTCCAAACGAATAGCGGCAAGGCTGGAAAAGGTCGGTCTTGAGCGCCACGGGCTTCAAGAGCTGGCCGATCTTGCCAAGGCCATCAACCAGCAGGAAAAGCCAGAAGGCCTTATGGCCCAGTTCTGCCACGCACATGGCGAGCTACTCCACGAGGAAATTCTTACCCTCCGGCAAGGCTGGGGGGCATGGCTCAAAGACACTCAACTTGAGCACAACCTGGAGACGCTGAGCCAACTCCCCTTCGACCATCAGGCCAAAGAAGCAATACGGTCCGCGATGAGGCCGAGGTAACGCAACACCGCCCCACGACTCAGTGGCGGCGCATCATTTCACGTAATCAAGAAGGTATGACCGATATGAAAAACACAATCTTCGCTTTCCTGGCTCTCGCTGTAGCCCTGCCGATGGCTGCCAATGCCTCGCCCTGCGGAGCAGAGTTGTGCCTGTCCGACTTTGAGGCGGCCAAAGAAAGCGACGGCGCCTGCGATGATGAGATGGATAGCTTCTTTGAAATCGTCGAGCGCCACAAAGGGCACTTTTCGCCCAGTAAAACGCTCAAGAAGCGCCGCGACTACCTCTACAAGTGCGAGTCCGGCAACAAAATGGATAAAGAGCGGATTCTCGCGAAATTCGGCTCGATCATTAAGCCATCCTACTGATCGCCAGCAGTGTTGCGCTGGCGATAGTGCGGAGTTAGATGGAAGGCTCTACTATCGGATTAGTACCGCCTTCCATCTAATCACTGTTAACCCCTAAGGAAGTATCGTGAAACTATCACTAATGGCAGCAATTTCGAAGAATGGAGTTATCGGAAATGGCCCAGATATTCCATGGAGTGCCAAAGGGGAACAATTACTCTTCAAAGCGATTACCTATAATCAGTGGCTTTTGGTAGGCCGAAAGACTTTCGAGTCAATGGGGGCTTTACCCAACCGAAAATATGCCGTTGTAACTCGTTCAAGCTTCACTTCCAGTGATGAGAATGTATTGGTATTTCCATCTATCGATGAAGCGCTAAATCATCTGAAGACGATAACGGATCATGTGATTGTGTCTGGTGGTGGTGAAATATACAAAAGCCTGATCGATAAAGTTGATACTTTACATATTTCAACAATCGACATTGAGCCAGAAGGTGATGTCTATTTTCCAGAAATCCCCAGTAGTTTTAGGCCAGTTTTTAGCCAAGACTTCGTGTCTAACATAAATTATAGTTATCAAATCTGGCAAAAGGGTTAACAAGTGGCAGCAACTGACCGCCAAAAGTGTCACTTGTTTTGCCAAAAAGCCGGCAAAACAAGCGCCAATTTTGTCGGCAGCTGTGCCAGGCGTTCAAAAGCAGCTGCGCTGGTAGACTTATCCACAGTTGCTGGTAACAAAATCAGCAATCCGCCCTGGGTCAAATTTCAATCGGCAGGGTGGGTCAATTTTCCATCACCGCCAGCCCAGTTAGACCGCCTGATTGAGCGGCAGAGGCCTGGTCATCGCCCGACGGCCATGGCGGCTGGCTGCTTCGGGGGGCTTGCCTTGGGCAGGGCTGCAGCTTAGGTTGATGACATTGGGGTAAAGCCCGCCCCTTAACCAAACGTTAGGAGTCTTCTATGGCAGCGGTTTTACGATCCGTTGGCGTTGCTTTGCTTAGCGCGTTCGCTGTTCCTATCGCGGGCATCACAGGCATTGCCTCAGTAATTTCACTTCTTGTTTTTATATTTTCTTCCGAGGCGAGGTCATTTGGTCTATTTCTATTCTTCTTGGCAGCGGCTTCAACGTGCTATTTCGCCGTAAAAACGTTGCAGGGCATCGCAAAGCGAGGCCGCCTTCTGGTTGAAAGCATTAACGCAAAAGAAAACCTCAATCTGAATCCTGAAAACATGCTTGGCTATCCAAGTCCTGCATTCTTTGTTTTTGACAAGAACAACCGGAAACTTGCCATATGCAACAGCGTAACCGGCGACTACAAGTTACATGGTTTCAACTATGTTCTTCAGTGGTACTACGAATGGGGAACTGGCACTCGGATGGATGTTGGCATTACTGGCGGCGCATTCATTCCTGGGACAAATATGCGAGAGCCAACAATCACGCACAGCGAGTACAAAAAGAACTTCACATTGGTCTTGGAAGTTGCCGATGAAAACAATCCGTTCTTTAAATTTCCTATGCAAGGAGAGTCACCAGCAAAACGGTGGTGTGCAAAGCTCAATGCAATATTTAACGGGTAAACTCCTAACAATTCGTTCCAGCGGACTGTCAAAAGCTACGCTTTTGCCATCCGCTGAACTCAAACGTTCAAAAGCAGCTGCGCTGGTAGACTTATCCACAGTTGCTGGTAACAAAATCAGCAATCCGCCCTGGGTCAAATTTCAATCGGCAGGGTGGGTCAATTTTCCATCAGCGCCAACACAAGGATGACCACGAGTGCGGCCAGTGGGATTTTCCAAGCGTTCTCGCCCTGCAAGTTCGACTCTCCTATCAAAGTTTGCCGCACATAGAATCCTGCAGAGCCGAAACGGCACTGCCCAACTCGGCCAGCGCCTCGATTGGCAAATCCTGCGTGGTAAAGCGGCGCGTATCAAAAGTCTGCTGGAGCATGCGAAGCGCCCTGCCCGGTATGCGAAGCGTACCCTCTGATGGCTCGCCTCCATCCAGCTCGACGAAGTAGCCGGTTACACCTGGGGACATAGCTTCTGTGGTGATGTATGCGCACGCACCGAATAGAGCCAAGTCCGCCTGCGCGGTGTAGACGTGGACACACCCTAGCGCGAGGTCCACGACACCAGAACGCCAGATATCCAGCTCGGATGACAGCCGAACACGACAAGTCAGGTAGTTCTCAGGCAGGCATACCTCTTGCGCCCCCACCAGCTCGTCATACGTCACCAGCCCCGCCGACCGACCGCCAACAGAGCACAACAGCGCGGCAATTTCTCTCACCCAGTTCAGCTGCAGATGATCCAGTTCGTCAGCCGGCTGAGAGGGGCTGATAGAGAAGCTGGTGGCTCCATCCGCGAGGCATTCCAGTATCTCCCTGATCTTCGCATCCGATAGCGAGAGCAGCACGGAAGCCCCCACTTGATCCCGGTGGGAATCGTAAGGATAAAGGCGCGCTAGCAGCATGTGTCACTCCCGTTATACACTGTACATTGTCATTATAACCAAGTAACCAACCCTCTGACAGAACGACCGGGAGAGGCAGCGCCGATGAACACCTATCAAGAAGGCAGCTTCCAGAAAATCAGCGACATGCTCGAAATCACCAGTCAGCGTCACGGCGCGAACGGGTTCAGCATTGGTGAAGAGGTACTGCCGCTTGCACTGGCACTTGATGAGTGCGGTCCGGTCACATGGGCGCTGGTCATGCACGCCGAAGCCATTGCCAAGCAATCCGGGCTGGGTAGCCACGATCAGACCAATTTGTTGCCGTTCACCTGCACCGTGAACGAGCAAACGCCCTTTGGCAACCAAGCGATCATGCAGCCGGGGCATCTCCCTCTCTCGCTCGCCTTCACCTTTCTTGACGCAGCCCTGGAGCACAGCATTGCCCTCGGCATGCAGCACTACGGCTACAGCGCCAGCGAGTGGCAAAAGCTGGATGAAAACCAAAAGGTCATCCCCATCGAGCCTTACCTCGCGAACCTGCAGCAAACCTGGTTGAGCGACGTACACGAAACAGGCACGCCTGCAGAACGCTTCGTTGCCTGGCCACGGCTGCTGGATACCAAGCAAGTCAATGGCCAGCCCGAGGCCGACCAGCAGAGCAAAGTGCTCAACTTCCCTTCGATGCGCTAAGAGGCCCGCATGAAAGGTAAGCCGCTTGAATCGTACCTGCAGGACACGCCGCATGAACTGTCCGCAGACGAACTCGACCGCCAGCTGTTTGATGCCCACACACAACCTCGCCGCACCGCAACCAGCCAGCG
This sequence comes from Pseudomonas sp. o96-267, assembly GCF_003935465.1. NCBI lineage: Bacteria > Pseudomonadati > Pseudomonadota > Gammaproteobacteria > Pseudomonadales > Pseudomonadaceae > Pseudomonas > Pseudomonas sp. o96-267. Next base: position 27,562 of record NZ_RHQP01000043.1, on the reverse strand, counting down.
CGCTCCCGACCAAGGGATTGAGGACATCAACAGCTTATTTGATGCCACCTTCGACCAGATCATCGCGAACGAGGAAAACAAGAGCCTAGTAGATAGCGCGGTGAAAACGGCGAGCCACGGCATCAAGGTGCTCGCCCCACTGATGTGCGCTGTAAGACGCTGGCACGACCCCTCTACAGAGCCGGAGAAGGTCGAGAAGAGCATGGGCAGCGTTCTCAAGCGCCTGCACCAAGACACCCGCGCTGTGGCCGAGGCTTACAAGGTCAAGGCCGATGAGGCGCCGGCCTGGTTGCTGTCGCAAATCAGCGGGCAACTAATGAACGTGCTCGTCGAAGCCATCAACCGGAACAACGGCAGTGTGCTGGTCGAGCAGGATCAGCGCTATCTCATGCCACTGCTCAACTTGGCTAATCAGGCTGAGCACGTTGGCGAAAGCCCCTACGCGAATCCTAATGATACCCAGTGGACGCTGATTAACTCACTGATGACTGCGGCATCAACCGTGATGACGGAGTACCAGAATTTCAGCTACTTCCACGAAGACCCTGCCGCAGTCTCCCAGCTGGTCACCGAGCATCTGCATGAGCGAGTCATTGAAGGCACCCTGGCCCAACTGACTGAGCGCTGGGGGCTTAACGAGCAGGAGCGCGGGTACATGGGGGCGAGCCTCATCAAGCAGGCAGGCCTGCTGCTCGCCGCCGCCTGGTCAGACTGCATGATTCCTACGCTGAGCGAAATTAAAGCCCTGCCCACTGATGCCAAACGCGAGCTGATGGTTACCGGCTATCCGCTTGATGTTGTCTTCGATCATTTCGAGAACGCCTACCAAGGCCTTGAGGTTTCTGCAGTTGGCGCGCTGCGGGCGATGAACCCCATGCGTGAAAAAGCGCCGACCCAACAGCACAAATCAGGGCTATCGAATGCGTAATCTCATCCTATCCATCGCCATGTGCTCAGGCCTCGCGACCACCCCAGCATTCGCAATCGGATCGGCCAGCGATGAAGCCTTAACCCCACTCACGCCTGAATGCCTCGCCAGCGCCGCTGAGCGCTACGAGCTGCACCCCGACATCCTGCTGGCGATTCTCATTGTTGAGGGCGGCACTGTCGGGCAGAACAACCGGGGCAACGCGAATGGCAGCTACGACATTGGGCCGTTCCAGCTCAACACCATTCACCTTCCAACGCTGGCGAAGTTCAACATTACAGAAACCGAGCTACGCAATGACGGCTGCCTTAATGCTGCCGTTGCCGCCTGGCATCTACGCCGCGTACTGACACCGCAAGTGCTCTCCAACGTCACAGATGACGAAAGCTATCTGCGGGCGCTGGCGCTCTATCACTCGGCAACGCCTGAATACAACGAGATTTATGCCGGGAAGCTCCGCGCAGCATTCACCTACCTTTACGACAACGAGGCTCAGTAATGGCGGCTGATTATGGTGACTCCGGCAAAGGGCTTAACGAATTTGCATTCTTCGCAGTGGTTGGAGCCGGCTTTGTGTTCGGCCTGTGGTGGGCATTTCGCCCATTCATCATGTACGCCAGTTTCTTTGCGTCCTACTACATGTTTACGGCTTACGAGCACTTGTCGTGGCTGATGACAAGTAGCGAACTGAACAACATGATGGTCGCGCGCAAGGCAATCCCTACGTTGAACCCCACGCAGTACGGCATTTCATCGCTGATGATGCTTTTCGAGTATCACGGTTATATCTGGCGCTGGGTGACAGTCCCTGGACTGATCTGGCTGGCATGGATAAATAAGAAATCCATCGTCCGCTACAGCTACCGCCGCGAGATCAAGGACGTTTATCAGCTCATTGATATTCAAGCGAAGCACTTCCCGGCCTCCGCAATCATCAAAGGCAAAAATCTGCTTGCGACCCATCCCTACGTGGGGCCGTGGGCGACTTACGCCCTGCCGCTGGACTTCGCGCTCGACAATCAATTTCTGTGGGTATCAAAGACGCCGATCCAAGGCACCACCCCGGTGGATACCAAAACCATGGTTCCTATCCCGCCGTTTGAGCCTGACGAAAAACTTCAGCCCTTCCCGATCAAGCGCAAGATGCTTCCTAGCTACGAATACGTTTGCTTTAACGTCGATAAATCCAACGAGACATTCGCCAAGCAACTTGGCGACCTTTGGAAAGGCCCGGACAAGCTCCCTCCCCTCGAAAAAGCACTGTACGCAGCCTTTTGCGCTCAAGCTGCCGGGGAGAACGAGAAGGCCTGGAAGCATATCGAGCAGTTGGCATTCAGCTTCCGCGAGGGCGAGCGTGACAAGAACGGAAAACTGACCCGGCCACACTACGCGAATACAAAAGGCTCCGACGAACTCATTAAGGCCTATGGCAGCCGCCCACAGATCAAAGAGATTCATCTGGCCCATGCGCACGCTATCAATGTCATGACCGCAATGCTGGCAGAGGCGCGCCGCAAGGGTCGCCTCATGCACTCCAATTTCCTATGGCTCAAGCCCGTCAACCGGACGCTCTGGTACGCGCTCTGCGCGGTCGGGGGTCAGTGCCCCTACTGGGAGAACGCTGGCGCTTGGGCACATGCAGATGTCGAAAGAAAATTCGGCAAGAAAATCACGATGCCGATTGTTGCAGGGGCGGTCATCGCCATGCGCAACCTGATGTCCATTGAGCACTGGATTGATCCTGGCGAGCACTCTGAGGAAGCCCAGCGCCGCGCCGTTGTCGAAGCGAACGCCCTCCTAGACGCGGCTCAGGAGAACAACAAGCCGAAGCAGGGCGGCGGTCTGCTGGGCGGTGGATACCGTCAACAGGCCCAGACCAAACCCGCAACAGCCCGCAAAGGCCGCGAGGATGATCAGCCATGAAGAAGACTGACGTAATTGAGGCTGAATACGAAGTAGAAGCCAGCAGGGTCATCATTGATCCGCGTTCATTTGGCCAGCGCTGCTGGGACAACCTGCAGCATCCACGCAACCCGATGATTTGGGCAGTAATTTCTGGCCTCGTGACCATTGTGTGGTCTGGCTTCATCCCATTTGCGGTATTTGTGTTTTTCATCCTCTGGTTGGCAACGGCAACGAAACCCGATGTGCTGCCCATCCACTTGCCAATGGATGCCAATAAGATCGATCCGAACGACGCGAAGCCGGGCGGCAAAGCCTTTTATAAAGCTCGGGGGAGCTTCTACATTGGCCGCAGTCGCAATACAGGCTTTGAGCTGTGGGCATCATTCAAGGCGCTGACGCAGCACTTCCTGATTTTCGGCACCACCGGGGCCGGCAAGACCGAAAGCATCGTCTCGTACATCGTGAACTACCTTTCGGTTGGGTCAGCAGTATCGTTCCAAGATGCCAAGGCAGCACCCAAAGCGATGTTCCAGATCGCCACGTTCTGCCGGATTTTCGGGCGCGACGACGATTTCCGCGTAACCAACTACATCACGGGTCAAACCTCGGCTTCGCGCGACCCTGCTGAGCGTATGTCAAATGACGCAGCGGTCTTTGCGTCGGGTAACGCCGAGTCAAATACTCAGCTGCTTGTCTCGCTGATGCCGCCCAGCCAAGGGGATAATAAAATCTTCTCCGAGCGCGCAGTCGCGCTGATTGCCGCTGTAATGCCCGCGCTGACCAACTTGCGCGACCAGGACATACTGCAGATAGACCCCGGCGTTATCCGGCGCTACATGAGCTTCAAACAGTTCGTTGCCGTCTTCCGAAACAGCGCAATTCGCAAGGCCAGCCGCGATGCCCTGCAGGCCTATCTAGAGTCGCTGCCTGGCTACGACGAAAACAAGGCCGTCGCTGATCAGCCCGAAGAAGTGACCCGTCAGTTCGGCTTCGCACAAGCCTATTTCACACGATCCCTTGCATCGCTGTCCGACACCTACGGGCACATCTATATGGTCGGTCAGGGGGAAATCGACTACCAAGATGCCGTGCTCAACGGACGCATGTTGATGACGCTGCTACCCAGCCTGGAAAAATCCGGTGAGGAACTGGCAAACCTCGGCAAGATCGTTCTGACCGCAACGCGAAACGGCATGGTTGTCGGCCTCGGGACGGTCTTCGAGGGCAGCGCAGAAGACGTGGTGCATAACTTGCCCACCAACTCTGAAATCCCCTACGGCGTCATGAACGACGAAAACGCCTACATGCTGGTTGAGGGCCAGGAAATGATCAACGCCCAGGCGCGCGGCCTGGGCTTTGGTGTTCTGACGGGCACGCAGGATGCGCCCGGCATGCTTGAGAACATCTCCAAGACGACCAAGCAGATCATGGCCAACTCTGCGTTCAAGCAGATCATGTATCTCGATGACTCGGAGACAACCAAGCTCGCCATTGAGTTTTCCGGTGAAGCAAATGTGATGGTCCGTAACTCATACGAGCGAGACGGTGACCTGGGCAACTACTACGCCGGCAAGACAGCCACAATGGAGAAACGCAGCCGCCTCACTGCATCAGCAATCAAGCAGCAGGGCCTCGGTCAGGCCTACCTGATGTATCAGGGCAAAACTCACACGGTACAAGTCTTCAACCACGGCATTTCCGAGAAACATAAAAACCCAACGCACCGGTATGTCTCCCATTGGTATCCCGTGCGCATGGCGAAGGTCCGCATGCCGAATGAAGAAGCCTTGAATGAGCTGATCGCCTTGAGTCCGCGCCCTGAGTGGATAAATCTCAAGATAATGATTGGCGACAACGCTCGTGCTTTGCTGCATGAGATGAGCACATTCTTCGGCTCGCAGCTCCAGATCAGACGAATCACTGAATACCATCAGAAGAACAAAAGCAGTGAGATGACCGCCATCACCAAGGAGGTATACGGCAATCAGGTTGACCTCAAAAAAGAGGTCGTGATTGAAGAGTCCTCCGGGCTAATGAGGACCATTGAAGACTCTTCGCCTAAGAGCTTCATGGACGCACTCGGCATCCTGGTAAGCATCTTGAAAACAGGAAAGTCTGAGCAGGTCAGGCTGCAGAGCTACGGCGATGAGGCACGACTCGACGACTTCGCTAGCCTCTTCGACGCCAACGAAGATGATCGTGACGACTCGGGCAGGACTTCTGGTGGCTCCGGTGCCGCTGGCGGCTCAATGCCGCGCTCTGCAGCTCCGGCTACTCCAGCTCCAGCAGTTGTCGAGGACGACATCCTCAGTGGCTATATGTCTGGCGACTTCGATCCGGCAGACGACAGGCCGGGCGTGAGCGATCCAGTTGAAGCTGATGAGCCTGTAGTGATCCAGAGCGCCCCAGAGCGCCCCAAATCTGCAATGGCATCCGTGGTCGAGCGCAACCTTGCCCACATGCCCTGGATGGCGTCTGCGGTCGAATACGAGGCCACGCAAAGCGCCCTGGTGCAGACCGAGATGTATTTCAACGATGGGGACGCATCGCAAGCGCAGGCAGCCGTCGAACAAGTCATGGACAGTATTGCCAGCCAGCTGCAGTACCCAACCACCTCAATGGCAGATTCTCTGCTCAGCACCGACCAGATCAAGGGAGCAATGGCTCTGCTCGTCGGGAATAACCGGCCCGCGAGCTGACCAGCTCTTACCTATCAAACTCTAACCAGCCCACAAACGGAGAACCAACATGGACACTAAGCAACTCATTGAAAAGGCCAACAAACTCCCGCCTCTCACCCTCGCTGCCATTACAGGGGGTTTGATGTGCGTAGCGCTATCCATCATCATCAAGCCAGCAGCTGGCATCGGCATCGGCATCGGCGCTGGCATCATGATGTATCGGATGCAGAAGAAGTCGCTGCAGGCGGCAGCAGAAGCGGAGCAGCAAGGAAAGCAACAGCCTTAAAGGCGCAACCATAAAAAGGCCGGGCAAATGCCCGGCCTTTACATAATCGGGGAATCCCCAGCGCCTCGGTTAATCCAAGCCGACAGCACCCATAGTTAATTTACGATCCAGCCTTTTACGGTGTCGCTGCCATACTGGCCGCGCCAGCCTCGCAAGACCGCGTTATTGCCACCTTTAACCCGCAGCTCTTCCAACGTATGCGGGTTTTTGTAGACAACCTCGCGGCGTGGCTTCCTTGTTTTCTTTGGCTCAACCTCTTTGGGTTGATCAGGATGGACAATTCGCAGGCCTTCTTTAAGGCTGAATCCGTATTTTTCCAGAAGCTCCGAGAAGCCTTTCACCAGGTCCAGCTCGCGCTGCAGGCGATCATCGGTCCCCAGCTGATAAAGTTTCGCCTGCAGGTTAGCCAGCTCCGCTTCAACAGATCGATATTCAGCGACTACGCTCATTTCCATACCCCTCATTTCTTTTCCAGTTTTACAACTCGTGATGTATTACCTAGCGCACCGAGGTAGTCGTTATAAACCTCGGGATTAACCGCGCGTAATGACAGCGGTTTCTTGATCATGGCCGGCATTGTCTTGGCCAGATACAGATTGCTCTCATAAAGGAATTGGCTAGCATCGCTGTCAGGCGGCGAGCCTGACATACCAGCCCTGAGCCACTGCAGGAGCTGCAGGTCTTCCGGGCATAGGAGGTAAAGCATTTTCCTGGCCCGCGTCATGCCGACATAAAATAGCCGCCGCTCGTCTTCAAGATGCGTGGCCATTCGATCTTCATCGAGCGCCTTTTTGGGCTTTAACGGGAAGCCTGTTCGGCTGAGGCCGACCATTATCACGCATGGCCATTCAAGGCCCTTCGCCCGATGCACACTCGTCATGTGCAGGGCCTCAGTGGATTCTTTGGCGCGATCCGAGAACGAACGCAGATCACTTACATGATCGAGGAACTGATCAAGCGTCTTTCCTTTTGAGTTCATCTCAACATACGACAAAAACGCTTCCACTAATGCCCACTGATCATCAGCTTCTTCAACTTTTGATGCCAGCTTGTAGATGCTTTTCTGCACATTGAGAATTTCAACAAGCTGGCTCAATAGATTGTGCGGCGGAATAGACTTGTTGCTTCTCAGTGCGCGTACCTTCTTCCACAAGATGCCGCGCTGATACACCTTCTCCGATAATGAGCCGTCCTGCACTTGAAGCCCTGTTTTAACGAACTGTGCAAAGCCAGCCATATCGTCAGGATGGGTCAGCACCTGGCTGCAGAGGTCATTGGTCTTCTCCCAGCTCAAGCCGATTGGCGGCGTATCCAGCATCTTCTTCAGCTCCCTGACTGAGCCAGGGTCAGGATCACCCGCGTAAGGACGGGCAGCAATGCGCCCGGCTGCGAGATTCATCCAGCCAAGCAGGCATGACACCCACCGGTTTTCGAGCACGGAAACTTCATCGCCACCCTCAAGCCGGAACGGCACGCCATCTTTGAGCAGCGCGAACTGACTGAATGCGGACTTGGAGTAGGCGCGCACAAGGATGGCAATGTCTGCGAGCTTGCCACCGCCCCCGATCCATTTATTGACGATTTCGAGCACCTTGCTCCCATAGGAGCCTTCCCACTCGATTTCAATGCCGGTGGCTGGCGCGTGCTCGCCGCTGATGCAGAGCTTGTCGGCCCGGTCGGTGTTGCCAGTGATCACATAGTTTGCAGCGCATGACAGGGCATGCCCGTAGCGCCACGTCCTGGTGAGGTGGTAAACGGTGGCACCGGGAAAGTCCCGCTCAAAGTCGCGCAGGATGTACGAGGGCTTGGCCCCGCGCCAGGTATAGATCGTCTGGTCGTCGTCGCCCACGACCATAACCCTGGCTTTTTTGCCGGCCACGAAGCGCACCAGCGCCTGCTGGGACTCACAGATATCCTGGTACTCATCGACAATGATGTGCTCGTAGCGATCAGCAATACACGCAGCAGCTTTCTTGTTGCTTTGCATGAGCATAACGGGGTCATAAATCAGGTCGCTGAAGAAGCGCTTCTGCTTCTGGGCGCGGATTTTCTCGTAGGTCGAGTACATGGGCACAAACCATTTGTACTTGGCATCCCACTCTCCGTTTTTCCAGACCTGCTCTGGCGGCAGCAGATCACTCTTCACGCGATCTACGAAACCAAGAAACACGTCCGCGATCAGTCGCGGGTACTTGTGGCCATTACGTCTGCAGGCGTCCTCAATCACCGATGCGGCGAAATAGCTGGCCTTGGCCGGGCTTGCCTCAAAATCCCAAGCTGGGGCAAGCCCCGCTTTAATCAGGCGGTTGAGTGTGATGGTGCCAAGACGATGATAGGTGACCGATTGGGGGGCATTGCGCTTACCCAAGCGACCTTCCAGCTTCGCCGCCAGCTCAAGTGAGGCTGCCTTGTTAAACATCACCGCGATCAAGTGCGCCGGGTCCACCCGTTGCGCTTCCACCAGGAAAGCAATGCGCTCAGCCATCGTCGTGGACTTGCCTGAGCCGGCTACCGCCAAAACAACGGCATGCTTACTCGGCGGATGGTGAACTATCTTTTGCTGCTCATCTGAAAGAGGCATACAGCCCTCCCATAATTAAACAATCCCCGCTTGAGCAATCAGGACGCGAGTTAGTGGCGGAAAGAAAAATGCCCTTGCAGAAATCACCGACAAGGGCACAAGAGGGAGAGGTCATCGAACAATCAGGACAAGATCATCACGCGATCTTGTTTGTGCCCATCAATCAGCGGGAATGGGGTCGGGCCTGTTCATTTGTCAGTTTGGGGCGCGGGAGTTTGATTTGAGGATCAGCCACCTCGACTGGTTTCGCAGGGGCTGCGGCGAATACCTTCACTGGTGCTACCGCGACTGTCTTTGCTGGGGCTGTCGCGACTGCCGGAGCTGCCGGGGCTTTCAGCTTCAACTTGGCCTGGGGCAGTCGCTCCGATACCACAGGAGCTGGTGCTGAGCCTTTCGCGGCTGGTGCTGAGCCTTTCGCGGCTGGTACTGGCTCTGCAATCACGCCGATATCTTTGGCCTCACTGGCAGACGTGACGCGGCCTTTCTTGATCATCACAGTGCTGTCATACCAGTCGATGTGGAATTGCAGCGCATAGCGCTCGCCTACCTGCCCAAGCACTTCCGGCCACGTCTTGCCGCCGATGAAGCTGATGACCTTCGGGATATCAGCATTTGGCAAGTCGCCATCCTGATAGAGCTGCCATCCAGTCGGCAGGATCATGCTTGCCGCCGCAGCGAACGGCAGGCGGTCACCGTAGCCTTCAAGGACTTCGGGGTTCCCAGAGCCATTCTGGGTCACCGTCTTGTAGGCCAGATCGACAAGCAGGCGCGCGTTCTCGTAGCGCTTCTGCCTCATTTCAAGCTCAGCCTCTTGGGTGCGGAACGAGGCGCTGGCTTCGCGCTGATAGATGCTGCGCTTGCCCATAAGCCCGCTCTCTGAAGAGATTTCAGCGCCCCCCTCAATGCTGAATCCGGCCATAGCTCCAGAGCTGGCAACCACCAGCCCAACCATCAGCCCCAGGCTAGTCACACGCCTCATCATTCCCCTCCCCGGCAAAGCCGCTCTTTGTTCAATAGTTGCTGCTCCTGCACAAACACAGTGCGGACACAGTGGCGCATCCATTCCTGCAGCCGGTGCGGACTGTCCTTCTCCAGAGATTCCATGTACTCGATCAGCTGGGCCTCAATGCCCGCGCCCGATTCACTTACAGGTATCCGCAGGGTGCGCCTGAAAACGCCACCCTCACCCGCCATCAACGAACGCCCCCGGCTTCCTTGTAGAGGATGATCACCTGGCGAAGGCTGGAATTGACTTTCACGTCTGCGAGCGCCCCGGCCTGGTAACCCGCATCAGCCAGCCAGTTCACTGGCGGACGGCGTTGCTCGGTAAACACAACCATGAGCGGTGTTGCCGGGCGATTGCCGAGCACAACCGGAGCCGGCCAGCCGATGGCATCCGTCAACGAGCGCAAGAAGCCTTCCAGCTCGCCATGAAACCCCCCCTCCAGCAATAACGGCTCGCGCATTTCGGGCGACACCTTGGAGAGGTCAATCCGGTATTCCTCGGTAACCCCGTTGGCCTTGGATACAGCGCTTTGCGCCAGTGCCGCCTGTTCGGAAGAGCGAGCAACACGCATCGCTGACTCATTCAGCGCAACAACCGCAGGATCAGAGTCGGTCATCAGAACTTCGGTGGATTTGCTCTGACAGCCGGCCAGGAGAAGGATCGGAACAAACGCGGCTGTAGCAAGGAATGGCTTTTTCATGTCAGTCACGCCACAAGTATTATTACGGTGCAATAATACTGTATCGTTGTAGTGTCGAAGTCAACATAACCGCCGCTGAAATCAACGCCGCCTGTGCATCTCGGCCTAGAGCCTGGCTATTCGTTCAGGCAAAAAAAGGGTGCCTTCTGGCACCCTAGATTGAATCGGCTTATAGCGATGGCGAAGAGGATCGGCGCTGCCTCACGGCCTCTATGACCTCCTGCTCTGCTTCCTCATCAGGTAGCAGGCTTACCTGAATCGAGCTGCGCTCGACCGGCTGCACCAGCTCAAGCTCATCAGTCGCATTGCTCAGCGCCAGCTCGTCCTTGTACTGCGCCAGCATGATCAGATACGGGTCACCTCCCTCATCGAGCTTGTTGAAGTCCTGCGCTGCAAACCATTGATCCAGCTCGCGCTTAACTTCTTTCGCCTCTTGCAGCTCGGCCTCAAACGGGGACGTTTCTGCGCGCAAGGCTTCAAGATCACCCAGCGCCGCCAAACCGCGCGTCCGAATACCAATCTCTTCCTGGTACTCCTTGACCTTCGCAGCTCGATCAAACCACTGCCGAACACCACGACCGAGCACCTGGGTGTTCTTCGTCTGCTGCAGGGTGTTCATGGGCAAGCGCTGCCCATCTTCAGCCGAAACGCCGTACACGGACCAAGGCGCATGTTTCTGGCGGACATCGCGCTCAAGCATGAGCTTGATGCCTCCAACATGAGCATTCAGGTCTGCCGTCTGCTGATTGTTCAGCATCATTTTGGCTTCGATGTTGGTGATCCGGGTCAGCAGGGCGTTACCCAGCTCCGTTGCATACAGCCACGTAGTATCACCATCCTGAACGCCGGTAATGGAGCCATTGACTGTTGCGGACTTCCACTGAGCTTTAGGGAGCAGGCTCATAGCGTGCTTCTCGCTCTCGATTGCCGTGTTAAGCCCTTTGATCATGCCCTGCAGGTGATATTCAGCGCTCAGCTTGCTGGCACGGTCGCCGTACCATGCTTTCTCCTTGCGCTCCAGTCGCACTACCTTGTCGTCAACCTCGACCTTCTCCCTGATCTTCGGATTCCCGGTGGTGACAGCCATGACCTCCGCGTACCCAAGGTCCATTTCTTCGCTTACGTCACGCCCCGCAAGATCAGGATCACCAAGGGCCTGCGAGATGAAAGTCGCTTTACGCTTGTTGGTTTCCCACATAAACAGATCGAAGCTGTCCTTCGTCGTGTAACGGTGCTCTTCGACCTCCTTGAAGAACAGATTGCCCTGACGATCGATCCGGCCATTACGCTGCTCAATGTCTGCGGGTCGCCACGGGCAGTCCACGTTATGCAACGCACACAGGCGCTCCTGTACGTTCGTGCCAACACCCATCTTCTCAGTTGAGCCGATCAGTACGCGCTTCTCGCCAGAGCGCACTTTGGAAAACAGCTCTTCCTTCTGATCGTTGTTCTTCGCGTCATGGATAAAGGCAATGTCTGCCGCAGGCATGCCGAGTTCAACCAGTCGCTCTTTCAGCTCTTCATAGGTCGAAAACTCTTTGTCCTTGCCAGGCGTCCCAAGGTCGATAAAGACCAACTGGGTGGCCCTCACGTCAGAATGCCGTTCCCAGAGCACATGGATATTCTCAGCAACCTGCGCCAGCTTCGTGGACGAATTGCTCGGCAACGATGGTTCGACCAGCCTCATGTCGAGCGATGCCTTGCGCCCTGCGCTGGCGATGCTCAGCATGTTGTCTTCCTCGGGCTTTACTTTGCCCTGGCGCACAGCGACAGCACGGATAGCCAGATGCTTCATAAACGCCTGCTGCCACTCCGACTGCTCGACTGACGCAATGTGCGTGTGGACCTCTGGCCGTGGGAGCTTCATCTGCTCCTTCGTCTTCACGTCTGCGAAGGACCGGAAAATTTTCAGCATCTCCGGCAGATTCACGAACCTTGCAAAGCGTTCGTTGACCCGGAAGCCGCCACCTTCAGGCAGAGCCTCAAGATTGCTCACCACTTCACCGAAACGGGTGGCCCACTCGTCGAAATGGTTGATCCCCATATCTTGCAGCAGGTCGTTACGCAGCATCTTGTTGTGGACGTACAGCTCGCACATGCTGTTCGCAACCGGGGTGCCGGTGAAGAAGTTCATGCCGAACGGCTTACCGTGCAGGCGCTCAAGGTATTGGCCCAGCGTCCACATGTTGAAAGCCCGCTTGGAGCCAGACGTTGTAACCCCGAGCACGTTCATGCCCGATTCAAGATCGAGGTTTTTGTACAGGTGGGCCTCATCAACCTGCAGCGAGTCGATCCCGAACTTGTCGAGGGTGATCGTGCGCCCATCCTTCTCGTCTTTGGCATACGCCTCAATAACAGAATCGCGCGCACTCTCTACCGACTTGATTTTGGCTGTCAGCTGGCGCTCAAGGCGAGCATTGTCCGCCTCTTCCAGCTTCGCCTGGAGCACGCCAATGGAGCGGTCATACTGGGCCTCAACGATATCAATCGGGGCCGAAATGTTGTTCAGCATCGAGTGCGTGCAGACCACGATGTCCCAGTCGTTATTTCGCGCGATACCGAGGAAGCGATTGCGGCGTGTGCCCCGCAAATCATCCCCGGTCACCATCAGAATCTTGGCACCTGGGTACATTTGCTTGGCCTCACGACTGATCTGGCCGAGCATGTGATTGGGCACAGCAATCATGGGCTTGTTGTGCATGCCGATCTGCTTGAGCTTCATCGCAATGGCGACCATCTCAAACGTCTTGCCGGCACCTACTGCGTGAGCGGCCATGACGTTGTAGCCGAGCATTGCCATCGCCACCATATCCTTCTGGTGGGGGCGAGGCTGCCATGTAGGCGCAAGGCCTGGGAAAGACAGCCGTGATCCATCTACGGTCGGCAGCCTGATGACGTTCGTGCTCTCGTTGTATAGCGTGCAGTAGCGCTGAGCGCGCTCAGGATCAGCCGCGACCCAGCGATAGAACATCTCGCTCAGTTCTTCCTGCTTCCCCCGCGACTCCAGAGTGGCCTTTTCATCCGTCCGAGTTTTCCCCTGATCATCTTTGTAGGTGTGCGTGGGGCGCTGCTTGTTCAGCAGCTTCTCCAGCAAGACCTCAAGGCTTGCGCGCGAAGTACCAAAAACGGTATTCCGCTGGGTTTCATAGTCGCGCTTGAATGCCCCGGATACGTCGAGTGACCACATCGCCGCGTCTGGGACGTAGCGCACCTTGAAGTCAGCTTCGGTTAGGTTCGCATTCACGAGGCTGCTAACGAACATGCGGATGTCGTCACTGGGAATCCAGTTGGAGCCAAGCTGGATCGATATGTCCTCGAAGGGAATGCGCGTTGGCTGAACATCCGTCAGTGCTTGCACATTGAGCTGGTAACGGTCGTTGATCTGCGCTGCTTGCCGGGCCTCTTCCAGCTTGCGCAGCACGTTACCACTCAGGTACTGGTCAGCACGGATTACATCGCCAGTCGCCGGGTCAAAGAAAATCTTGTCACCCAGCAGCTCTTTGGTTACCTGCTCTTTGCTGATGCCCGTGATTTCTGCCATGAAATCAATGTCCGGTACGCCCTTGCGGTCGATACTGACGTAGTAGGCATCGGTGGAATCCGCGGCAACAGCTTCGCTGGCGCGGGATACGACACGCTTCGTCAGCGCATCAGCAAGACTGACAACCAGCTCCTGCTCGTCATCCCAGTTTTCGAGCGCACAGACTTCTGCGCTGCCTGGATCATCGCCATAGATTTTGATGTTCGCCGGGCGATTGACCGGGCCGTATTCCTCGGTAAAGCGCTCGTAGGCATCGCGCACATTGGCCTGTACTCGCTCCAGCTCTTCGTCGGTGCCATCAAGCTGCGCACGGATCAGCTCTCGCGCGCTGTCGCGCAACTCGATATACGATGCCAGTCGAACGCTTTCCTCCGGCGAAACGTCAACGACGCCAGCAATGTACTTGGAGCCGACGCGGATACCGTCCTCATCGAACTGGTCCACGACATCGAGCACTTCAACGATCTGGCCGTCGATGACGATCATGTCACCGACAAAGCCTGCATGCTCGTCAAGCATCATGCCGCCGTCTTCTGCCGCGACCTCAAGCGCAGGAGTGGTATTGACCTGCTGCGCGACTGGCCATTCATTCCGCTGAGCGATGCCAGCTGGCACGAGTGCATCAGCGCGCTCGGCTACTTGGATAGCAATCTGCTGGTGCAGGGGGAATGGCTTCAAATGCCGCAAATGCTCGGGCGCACGCACAACCAACTTCGGGCCGAACGCGCTGCTTTCGACCGTGTAGTCGCCCAGCACGTTTTCAGGGTTGCTGAGGAAGTAGGAGTTGACGCTGAACTCTTCGGTTTCCTCGCCATTGCTCAGGCGTAGGGCTTCTGTCCCCGTAAAGTCGTAATCGGGGGCAGTGCCTGGCGGGCGGCGCTGGAAGAAGAGAATATCGGTTGTGACCTTTGCTCCCTGGTCCCCGAACGAGTCTGCGGGCAACCTGATACCGGCAACAAGATTCGCCTTGTCCATGATCTGCTCACGAATCGAAGCGTCCTTCTTGTCCATCGTGCCGCTGGACGTGATCACAGCCATGACGCCACCCGGCTTGAGATGATCGAGGCTTCGCACGATGAAGTAGTCGTGAATGTGAGAAGCCTGCGGATAGCGCGCGTCGGTAATGACTGTCTCACCAAACGGCACATTACCAACCACTGCGTCGAAGTTTCGATCAAGCACAGCGCGCTCGTAGCGCTGCTCTACGAGAGTCACATCAGGGACCATGACCTTGGCCAGTCGAATGGCAATGGGGTCACACTCAATGCCGACCATCCGCCCATGGCGCTGCACATCCTCCGGCGCGGTGGCGTAGAAAGTGCCACTGCCGCATCCAGGGTCCATGAAACGGCCAGAGGCAGGTACGCCTGCGCGCTGCAGCATGCCCCAAATGGCTCGACTGTATGGGGCTGGCGTGTAGTAGCTCTCTAGTCGGTTCGCGAGCATGGTTCGGTTGAACGCGCTGGAGTCGATACCCAGGCTCCGGGCAATGTTCTGCCCCATCATGTTCTTCGATTTCGTGCGACTGTCTGTCCTAACGGTCTGAGCAATGCCGCCCCAGCCCCGGAACCGAGCCAAGCTGGCGCGCACTCGCCAGTCAGCGAGGCCATGCTTCTCAGCGCTCTCAAGCGAACGGAAAGGATCGGCAACCGAGCCTGAAGGATTGCCCTGCCCTTCAAGGAAGTCGTTATAGGTCAGGCCGCGCCAGGTACGGTCAATTTCCGCCTCAACCTCTGGCTCTTCCTCGGGAGCGAGGGGCTGCCCTGGCTGTGCTTCTGGCTGTGCTTCTGGCTGTGCTTCTGGCTGTGCTTCTGGCTTCGGCTGTTCCAGCGTCACGCCCTGGAAGTGCTTGGCGCTCTCTGCCGATATCTCAGCGAGCACCTGGTCTACGGTCAGGGTGAAGTCGTCGCGCACGGCAAATGCAGGGAGAACGGCACCGGATACGTGCCCGGTGTAGTCCCAGCGCCTTTCGAGCATCATCGCGACAATCTGATCGGCACCCTTCCGCCACTGCAAGATTCGCTCGCCTAGATCCTCTTCTTGCTCAACGAACCGCCACCCATCAGCCTGCAATGCTGCGCTGACCGCCCGCTCGTGCGCGAGCAAGACCAAGCGCAACTCTTCTGCTGCCAGGTCACTGTCCTCAAGGGAGGCGCGCATATCCTTGGTGGTCGCGTACAGCTCAATCGCTCTCGACGTTGCACCAGCCTTGGACAGGTTCTTTCGCTGCAGGGGGCTGAGTCTAAGCGCGGCTTCAGGCCCACCGGCCTTCTCGTGCATGAAGTCCACGAACGCGGCCTGCGTAACGCCATCGGCATCTGCAGTGGGGTCTTTCTTGAATAGCTCGTAAGCCGCGTCGTAATTGCCTGCGGCGAAGAGGGCCTTGGTTTGCAGCCAGACAGCAGGTGCATCATTGATATCCTGCTCTTCCTGCTGCTCTTCCTGCTGCTCCGGCGCTTGTGCCGAGGCAAGCAGGCTGCGCGCGACCAGTTCACCATAGGGCAGCGCATTCAGCTCGCTGGAAATGCGATGACGCAGCACGCCATAAAGCTCGTCGCCGTCAAACTCATTGCGGTAGCGCTCGGCGTATTCATCACCCCAGAGCACCATGTTGACCTGCTCGTCCTGGCCAGCATGAAAAACAGCATGCCCGTCGAGCTTGCGATTCTGCTCGACGTAGTTCGCCGCCATGCTGTCATTCGGATCAATTGCGGCGTAGAAGCGCCCAGCCAGGAATGGCCCACCTTCAACGGTCTTGTGACCGAGCAGCGGGCGTGCAGCGTTCATCACCAGCCACGAGCTAGGGACATCGAGTCCTATCGAGGCCAAGTCCAGATCAGTAATTCTGGCCTGCAGTTCGCCAGCCAGATCAATCAGGGTTCGCTGGCTATCGCTCAGCTCAACCTTGACCGGTTCAGTCAGTGCTCCGTTGGAGTCTTGAAGCTCTTCGCCAGCTCGCTGATCAGCTGCTCCCGCACTGCCTGCTTGCCGTGGTTCATCCAGATTGACCGGCGCAGATAGTCCGCGTCCGCCTCCAGCGGGTTGAGCTTGCGCCACTCCCGCTCCATCTTCCGTGCTTGGACGCTCAGGGCCTCCTGTTTCTGCTTCAGGAAGCGCTCCAGTTTGCCCGCCTTCGCCAGCACGGTGATCTTGGCCGGGTCTTCGGCCATCATGATTTCGTGAGTCATTCTGGCCCAAAACGGCAGGCCCTTCAGTTCGGGCATCAGGCCTGCCTCCATCGGCATCGACAGATAGACCTCGTGCATTTCCGAGTTCAGTGACATTTCGCTTCTCCTTGACCAACTTGTTCGATTTTGCGGCGAGTGCCGGCATGACCACTTCCACGGGCATCTCGCGCATGAACGAGCGCGGGAATACCTCATGGATCATTCGCGGGGTCATCCCATTGAAGGGACGCACCCAGTATTCGTTTGCAAAGCGTGTATCACGCTTGAAGCCCAGCTGTGTCAACGCCTCACGATGGTCGGCAATCTTCGGACCACCCATCACCAGCATGTGGTTGACCTTTTTCACCTGGTCGAGGTTTACGAACAGGCGAATGCCATACATCGAAACGTCGAGCCAAACCTTGTTTGCAGCCATACATCCAGTCTCCCAATCCTATCCGCAAGAAATCTGGCGGGCTAAGCCCGCCAGCTTCCAATCACATGCCAGGCCGTGGGCCTCTTTGGGCTTGGCGTTGAGCGGCCTCATTCATCAGAGAATCGAGGTCATCATCGAAGGATTGGTATTCCTGTGACTGCGGCTGCGGTTCCGGCTGGTGCTGCAGTTCTTGCATCGTGGCGAGGTCACTTGCGTAGGTGTCAAACTCCTCCATGCTCCCGAAGTCATCCATACCGTCATCCATACCGTCGTCGTAGCTATTGCGCGCAGGTGCATCATAGTTAGAGGTGCTGCTTTGCTGCCCCCGCGCCTGCGGAGCAGGCCTCGTGTCGGCTTCGGGCTGTTGTCGTGCCGGTTGAGCCTGGCGCTGGGGCTGTTCAGCTCTCGGCTGCGGCGACTGCTGCTGGGCTTGCGATGTTTCTGCAGCAAGACGAATTTCACGCTCCGGCCTTGTTTCAGGAATGAACTGAGTGAGTCGGCCACCAGCGGCAGGGGCTGCATCAACAACCATCATCGCGCCGGTACGCGATGTCTTGATATGCAAGTCCGCTAGCCTGTAGCCCGGCTGAGTCGTGGGTCGGTTGTTCTCGTCGAGTTGGTCATTGCGTTTCCAGTCAAACGCACCCGGCACTGCCAGGTAGGACTGCTTTTCACCGCCAACACTATCGCGGCCAACCCGCACTTGCAGCCCAGGAATCAAGGTCACCTTGAGCGATTTCATCTGCTCAGGCGTGGCCTGTGCAGTCACGCTTCTGATGACCTGCATGAGGTTCTGCAACCCGCTGTTGCGACCGACCAGCTCTTTCACTTTCTCCTGGTTCGGCAGCGCGTACTGCTTAGTGTCATTCTTGCCGTCATCAACACGAATGGCCCCAGAGCCGTAGACATAAAAGGTCTTGCTGCCCGAACGCACGGCAACGAACGGACTCAGCCCCGGCTTGGCGCTGCTTCCGTCGCCCCACAAAGCATCGCCTTTAACATCGTGAGTGATGCTCGTCTGATCTGACCACTTCCAAGGCGTGAGCATCCGCTCCAGCTCTTTCTCGATGCTGCTAGCGATCTGTGTTCCATCGAGCACAACCGGGCCTTCTTCCACGTCAAACATACGAACATCTGCGGACCAAATGCCAGTCTGAGCATCTTTCTTCGGGGGCTGCGCTTGCACGATGGCGCGAGCGCAGAAGGCATCATTCAGGTATGCGTGGAAATACTCGGCACTGTAGTAGGTGCGATCTGGATCATTAGCCCTACCAGTGAGGCGACTCACCTTATCGGCACGAAGCACGCTGCCGCTTTGGGGTAGGTGCTGACCGGCTGATGATTTCGTGCTTGCTACGGCCACATACTGGTCGTTATCAACGCGAGTGCCGTAGGCGATGAAGTGATCGGGCTTGCCCCGTACACCGCGCACCTCTTCAACCCGCATCAAGAAATACTTGGCCTTATCCTGCTTGCGCAGGGCTTCAAATTGACTCTCGAAAAGGCTCTGAACATCCATCTACATTTCTCCTAGCGCATTGATGCGCTGGTGTATTTCGGGGTGCTAGGGGTTTGATTTGGCTCACCGCTCTCGGCGGCAGCAAATACCTCGTGAAGCGGCCCCGACACCACTTCAAGGTCAAAGTCTTCATCAATGGCTTCAAGCTGGTCGTCATCGTCCAGAGCGGCTGCCAAGCTGTTCTCGTCGAGCCAGCTGCCGAATTTCTCAGCAGCCGAGCGCTCGAAAACGCCGCCTATTTCTTTGTCAGCCTTGGCAGTGGAGAGGCGCAGGCCAAAGTTGCCGGTGGCCAATGCCTCCAAGTCCACGCCCAGCTTCTGGAGGTATGCCTTGGCCTTGCCGGACTCTGGCTCCGGGTCTGCCTTGAGGTGAGCCGCATCGGGATCACCCTTGAGCCGCTTAATTTCTTCAAGCAGTGCGGTTACTGAATAGGTCGGCTCGCCCGAGGAAAGATCGGCTGGCAATGCACCCAACGCCCTCGCTTCCTGTACAAGCACCTCCGACTTCACACGCGGAGGGGCTATCTTCACCAGGCTCAGTGGCAGTGACTTGCCCGCCGTATCGACACCCTTCAACGTGTCATTGAGCGAGGACTCAATATCCGTAACCTGCTGTGACAGGTAGTTGATCCCAGCCTTAGCCATTGCGTACTGCTGCTGCAGCGCCCCGACCTGAAGCATCCGCTGGTCGTCCAGCTCGATAAGCTGCTCTGCTGGCTTGGGAGGTACAACGCCCTGGATCACGTAGTCATTCCATGCCGTTGCCCCAGCATCGAGAATGTCCACCTGCATCGAGCGCTCCATATCGACGCCCAGACCTACGACACGCATCCCCGGCATATCCATCCGGGCAATCGTCTTGGCAACATCGTGCAGCTGAGCGCCCGACATACTGGGAACGCGATCTACAAGCGACTGGGCAAGTTCAGCGGACAGGTCCAGCTTGGCGAGTATTAGCCCATCAATCTTCACGCCGGCCATGCGGCTCAGCAGCGCGTAGTGGTGCAGCTGCACTCTGTAGTCGTATTCAATTTCGTCGCTGAAACTGTTCGGGACTTTGTAGTCGGTTGTGTAGCGCTTGCCGTTGAGTTGAATGATGTCGTCAGGGTTTCCCACCAACCATTCATAGCCGGGCCGCTTTGGCGCTGTCGCGGTTGCGTCCATGGCAGCCTGATCTTGGATGCCCCTGTATCGATACATGAATGCCAACCTGGCAAGCGGCTCAAGTACGGTGCCGCGCTTCATGTGGACGGTTTGAAACTCAGGCAGGCGCATCATCAGTTTTTGCTGCACGACACGCTGCAGAGTCCCAAACCCTGACTCTTTGACGCCATAGAGGCCGCGCATGACTGCACCCATTTCAGAGCCGCCAATCCCCTTGAGGCGTTTGGCATGCCACTCGGCTTGCTCGCGGTGGTACTTCATCACTCCACCAAGCCATCGCTCAGCATGTTCCTGCTGAACCACCGGGGCCTGTTCCAGTGAAGCCAGGATCGACTTAATATCACTCATTTCGTATTATTAAACCGTGTTCACAGTGCGCAAAAAAATACCTCGTGGGCTTTCTCTCAAGATAGCCCACGGGGTAATAACTGTAAACCGTGGTATGCGGCGATGGAACCTGACTGCTAGAGACTTATGCGCGTATCAACGAGCCTATGCCCGCCATCGACACTGATGATTGCGGAGTCATCGAAAACAGTAGCAACTTGCACCTCACCGACCGTCGCGGTCATCACGGTGTAAGCAATGACAGCCAGATGGGAATACTCTTCATGCTCCAGAACGGAGCCGAGCATGTAAGGGTAAACAGTCGGGCCTCTTGGCCACGCCTCGGCGCTGGCCCGCTCAACGCCAAGGCGCTTTACCGCTATCGACTCAAGCTGATCGAGAATTTCTTTCTTGGCTCGGCTCAGATTGAGAAAGCGAGTCTGCTTCAGTCCGCACTCTTCGCTATCGCTCAGATCGGCCTTGTGGCGAAGCCATTTCCCGATCTCAACCTGCACATCAACAATGGCGATATCGATACCCAGCGCGCCCGCGTGCTCAAAGCTGTACGGCAGAGCCGGACTGTTGTACCCATAGAGGAATGTCATTGTTCCATCAGGAAAGCGCAGCTCTGGGAACAGTTTTTCAACCCCGGTAAGCAGAAGCTCATCCTCGATGGGTCGGTGCTCGGCATCGCCTCGGTAGAAGAGGACAGTGCTCAAATTAACTTTTGACATTACGCTTGCTCTAACCAGGCCACGTTTAAGTGATATTATAGGATGTACAAACCGCTACAGGCGACTAGCCATGAAAAATGACGTCAATAATGCATCATTAAAAGACAAGATGCCATCAGCCATGGCCGAGGTAGGCATGGCCGATCCGGGGTTGTTGACCGGGAGCAATATCTCTCAGTTCGTGAGCGCACAGAACCTCCATTTGATTGAGCTTAGCATGGGGTTAGGCGTCAACAGCGCAGCACTTTACACCAAGAAAGGCGCCGGATTATTAAATAGCACCCTCTCTCTGCTACTGCGCCTCTATGCGGCCTTCCCTGAGCACCTGCCGCGCTTCAAGACTCCGACCTACGAATCGCTTATCGAGCGGATCACTGAAATTGATCCAACCTTTAAGCCAACTAACTTCGGCCCCCTGCTTGGCCTGGAAATCAACAGCAGCTTCCGCCTCAAGACCGCTGGCCTGGAAGGCTCGGCACCGACAGTTCGCTCCTTGGCCTATCTAATCAAGCTGCTTATCGATGATGACCCCAATAACTGGTGGATCATCAAGGACGCCGTAGAGATCGAAGCCAAGGCGCGCAAGATCGTGCCAGCCGAAAGTGTTTGGCAGCATGGTGGCTGGAAGAAGCACATACCGAAACCAGCCCCTCTCACCTCGTCGAAAGCGGTTGCAGCTGGTGGCGTCAAGTCATCAAGCACCGCAAAACCGCTCCACCGCAGGCAGAAATAAGTTATGCAAGCGCTGATCAATGACACGGTAAATGAGAGCCTGAGCGCCCTATCTAGTGCATTGAATGGATTCAAGGCCGCCTGCTTGGCGCAGGGCGGCGTACTGCAGGGCACGCGCTTTAACGCTATCGACGGCGTGGCAGAGGCAGGAAGCCCCGCAGAGCTGCTTGTCGATGCGGTCAGTGCTTGGGATATACCTGATGAGTCGGTTAAGGGGAGCGTTGCTCGCTTCCCCGGCGTTTTTGAAGTCAGCGCCCAGGTTATCGCTGCCGCTGCTGCACTCAATGCCGAGAAGGAGCGCCTGGCAATGGCGGTCAATGCCCTATCCGAGGGCGGCAGCGACTCCAGAAAGATGCGCCTCGCATATCGAGCATCTGGACACCCGCGACTCCATCCGCTGCAGGCTCAACGCCAAATCGTCATCCTGCAGGGAGAAGGCCTCTCCCGAGTGGGGTTCACTGTAGCCAAGCAAGGCCACAGCATTAGGGTGATGACCTATACAGAGGCGGTGGCCGAGCTGGGCCGCAATAATGCCTATGACGTGATCGAGCAGATTCAGAGCATGCCCGAATCCTCCGTGATCCACTGGCACACCCCAGTTTCTCGACACATCCGGGCAAATGTAGTTTGGGATATTGCCGGCAGCCGCAAGTCGCAGATGTTCCACGCTTCGCTACCGTTCTTGGTTCAGGAGGGCTTCTGGCCATCCAAGTGGGTGAGGTTCCCGACTCCCCGCACGCATACACAGCGCCGGGACCAAAAAGGCACGCTTCTGGCCAACGTCCCTCTCCGGGCTGGCGCATACCTCTCTGTAACGTGAAAAGCCGCATGCGCGGCTTTCTTCTGGACGTGGTGCAGGTTCAGCCCATGCCAGGGCCAAAACTCTTTTTGGGCTTGGCATCAGCCTGCAGACCACCAATCACCCGAGATAAAATGTCTCGATTCTTGGGGAAAAGATCAGCCATATTGCTATTTCGCTTATCTATCAATGGCTTATCGCCAACCACTGCCGACCAATCGCTTTTAGATTTGAGCACTTTTGAAAAGTCGCCCTCGACTTGAACAAGAGAGTGATAAGGCCCTCTCCACTCAAAAGAAGCGCACTTTTCTAGCAGCTGACCAGTAAGGCTCACATTGCCCCCTTCCGATACTGAGCCATGAGCGAGCTTTCAGGCTCGATAGTGCAGGAAATACTCACTTCGGCAGTGTCCACAACTTGGATAGTTCCGCCGCTCTCCAAAATCTCAACAACATCTTGAGGGAGGTCGGGGAACATAAGCCAATCCGTGGCAGCGCCATCCGAAACAAATTCTTGTACAAGGTCTTGTCTGTTGACCTTGCGCACCAAATGACAGCGGCCTGCGTCACATTCTGTCGGCAGAACGTCTTGAACAATAAGAGCTACAAATCTGGACTTTTCATCTCGCCCAACCAAGAAATCAGTAATCAGCATGCAAGAACCTTCCCGATTGGCCCTCTTACCCGAGGGCTTTCAAATCCTCTGCGACCAGATGCAGAGCTTCGCTCTTACTGGCGCCTGGCCTTTCCTTTTGTTTGGCATGTACTGCCGCCATTAAATCTGGGACGTTCTCTGCGAGAACCTTTCGTGCCCACGCCTGCCCCCTTCCAGCAGCATATAGCTCCCTACGAAGAGCGCGCTCATCTGCTTCTGTGGCATAGGCCCAGCGTTTGATGTTACCCACCTGGAAGTGCAACTTCGCTCGCTGCACCCCTTCGCTGGTTTTGTGGATCACGAAGACTTCAGCTCCTTTCTTTGCATTCGGCCTGGTGATTCCGAGAGCAATATCTCGCTCGTCATCGCTAAGCGCGAAAATATCCTGCATTTTTTGGGCTGTCTCAGTGGACTGACTTGTGCCAAAAATAAAAACTGAAGTACACAATTGAATCATGGATTCAGGCAGGTATTCTGCCAACTGCGTACCTAATAGCAGTCCAACTCGATATTTTCGGCCCTCAAACCCCATGCTATCCAAAATCTGGAAAGCACCTTCGACACGCCCGACGCGGTGAAGTTCATCGCCCCAGTACAATTTTAATAATTGATCCTGCCGCTCGAAATAACGGATATGCCAGCGCAGCATTTCATCCGTCAGACCTAGGCGCTCCTTGTGATTCACCATTTCCTGGCCACTGATATCCAGGTTGATGAACAAGTCCTCGGTCAGCAGGCGATGCACAACGGCGAAAAGCACGCTCCGCTTCCAGGCATCAAATTTTGTTTCGCCGCGCCCAAACGCCTCGGTCATGTCGAAAACACAGACCCGAGACTCCGAAATGTCCGTATTGGTGATCTTGCTGAACACCGGAAACATGGCATTTGCGTTGGACAAGGCGTTAGAGATGGCCGCGCAAAGCGACTTCCCGCCAACCTCTGGCATGGCTTTGAACTGATCGTCTAGCTGGTCGCAGACGCGCACCAGATCAGGGAAGATCGGTACGCAGTAACGCTGCGCGACCTTGGCGGCGTGCAGCAGACTGTCATCCTGCTGCTCAACCCCGGCCTTGGCCAGCGCATCAACAACATCCCAGTAATCGCAACCGTCTTGGATGTTCGCCATGCAGCGATCCAGAGCCGAATTAACTTCCTCTGCGGCAATGCTCCGCATGTAGGTCTTGGCCTGGTAGTGGTGAGTCCGAGGGTCGCAGTTCTCATAGGCCCGCTTGATGGTCGCATTGAGAACGGACACAAGGTTGGTGACGCCGCCAGCCCCTTCAATCAGGGAGTCACAGAGAATCACGAGCCAGTTGATCAAGAATATCCGGTGATCCTCAAGCGGATAGCGCAGCGTCAGACGGGTATCCATCATGTTTTTGCACATATCAGCCGCGTTGCTGAACGGAATGAACAGCGCCTCGTGCTTGCGGTTCTCTGGTAGCGAGTCATTGATCATGCTCACAACACCAGATGACGACGCCCCGAAGTCCATGCCCCGGATGTAGGGCATCAGGTCGGCTTCAGGGTGATTAGCAAAGTAATTGATGTTTTCCGAAATGTAGTTGGACTTACCGAAGCCCATCCCGCCGAGCACAAGGCCGATCATGGTGCTCTGCTTGCCACTGAATGGCTGGTGCGGGAGAAGCACTCCATCGCTCGTCCGCATCCAGATGCTGTTGTCCGCTTCCCACAACCGGGCAGGCCGCATGATTGGCATCTGAGCGACAATATCCATTTCGATCTGGGGCGCCTTGGGCGAAGCCGGAGGCATCATATAACCAGGCGTAGCGCTCATGGCGGCTTCAATGGAGCAACCAAAAACAGTTTCGATCTGCTGTCCGCCCCACTGCTGCAGCAGCGTTTCTAGGTCTTGGGCGCGCCGGGTGATTTTCTTCACGCCGTACATGGCTGCACCGCGAGAGTCGTATTGCACTTCAGTATCCGCCCAGGTGGCGATAGACAGCCCGTAACCAAGCACAGCGCCACCGCTTTCCCCGTATGCCTTCATAGCCCGGTCGGCCTTATCGATCTGCCGGTTACTGGCGCTTGCGAAGTTGAAAATGCTCGCAAACGTTCGATTCCAGTAATTGGCCTGATCCGAGTTAGCCATCAGCGAGTAAACCATCCGCACCGGCAGTCGCCGTTGGTAGCACATCCTCAAGAGCGACTCGATAGGCTCAGGCTCAACAGCCAGCTCGCCCACGCTCATCGGGGCATAGGTACGCCCTCCGATGACGGCGAATCGGCCAAGGTCAACAGCCTCGGCAGGAAGCATCTGCTCGGTAAGGGGTGGGGGGAGCATATGCGTCCAATCGACAGGCTTGCCATCTGCCGCCTGCCCCTTTTTCACCGACGCAGGAACTGCCTCGGTCGGGCGCAGCGCACAGTCATTCAACGTGAGTCGTGCGTTCCAGCCATCACCTGTAGTGCCCGGTATCAAACTCATACGCATGGCCTTCAGCCCCTGATAGGCATTCAGACGCTCAAACGCATAGCTCCGACCAGCCTCCTTCAGAAAGACCTCAACCTTGTTGACATGCTGCTCATGCGCCATCTCGATCAGCTTCATGCCGCGCTGGGTCACCATACTTCCGTGGCCCTTGATGGACTTCTTGCGGTCATTCGCAGCAGAGGCTAGCGCCTCCTTATGCTCAGCCTTCGGGAGTGAATCAATATGGGTCACGACAAGGAGGTACTGATCCTCGCTGGCACAGATACTCCCGTAGAGCCGGGCCTCTTCCTCCATGATGTCACGAACTTCCAGGCCACGACGCTCACCGGCCTGGATCATGCGCTCGCGATATTCAAGCATCTTGCTGCTCATGCCTTCCGGGTCATACTCGTAAGACCAGAAAAGGTCGAAGCCCTTAGCGGACTTATCCTGAGTTGATGTTCTGAGAAACTTCGCCCACTCTTGGCGCAGGTTGGCGAATTGCTCTGGGAAATATTGGCCCAGGTATCCATCGATACGGATAACGCTTAGCAGCGAGCCATTGTAAAGAGCCAAGACATTTGAATTGTGCGCGCATGCGACAGGAAAGTATTGGCTATGGTCAGCTTTGGTCCATCCTCGGACACCTCGACGAAGATCATCAATACCGTCCATTAGGCGATCAACATATTTCAACATCAGCACATGCCCCTGCTAGAAATTCCAAGAAATTCATTCTTGAACTTATCAAAATCAAAATCTTCTGTCTGCTCTTCGACTGCAGACTGATTTAATGAATAGCCAATCTCTTCTAGAAAACGTGACGGCTCATAAACTTTATCGTCAGAAGAACCAGGGAAAGCATAACGATCTGCATGGTAAAGATGACAAAACTTCTTGGCGCGCGTAATTGAAACGAACGCCAGTCTTCGCTCTTCTTCTACGTGCCCGCAATCCGCATCATCATCAGATAGCTCTGTACGACTATCGAGAGGCATCAACCCTTCGCTGAAACCGGCAATAAATACCTCTTGCCACTCCAGGCCTTTTGAACGGTGAACGGTGCTGAGTGTTACTTGCTCCGTGCCAGCCTCGCTTTGTCTCGCATCTCGTAGCGCAACTTCTTGCATAATTCCACGCCACGTCAACTTTGGCTCAGCCTGCAATCGATCACCCAGTTCAATTTCAATATCCCGCACGAGCGCTTCTAGATGCTGGGCTTTTTTGTCCCGAATCTGGTCATCCTTCTCGCGCTCAAGAACTGCCATCGGCCCCTCAACAACCCATTTCACGAAACTCTTCGCGTCATCGCTAAACAGGACTTCGGCCCGTAGGTCTTCGTAGAAATTGTTGAATGCGCTGAGGCCGCGAGCACTCAGGTTCGGCAATTGATCAGGGATATCAACAAGACTCGCGCCTGGCGTGTCATTCAGCCAATCACTGATTGCATAGCAGCTAGCCTCACCGAAGCCGTCGATATACGGCTGTACGCTTTTCAGGGCATATGTATCGTTTGGGTTCACAGCCAGTCGGAGTGCAGAGATAGTGGCTACAACCTCCGACCTATCAAAGAGCGACATACCTCCCACCACATGGTATGGAACCCTGTACCGGCGCATGCTCTGCTCGATGAGTAGTGCCATCCGGTTTGTCCGGTACAGCACAGCGAACTCGCTTGCCGGGCGACCGGAGGAAAGCCCATCAGATATGCGCTGGGCAATGCTATCTGCCATTTCATAATGGTTATTAGTCAAAATAACGCTTGGCTCTTCGCCCACATCCCCCCTTGAAAAGGGGCTTTTCTCCAACCGCTCCTGGTTGTGTCTTATGAGTCTCGCCGCGCAATTAACGATGGCCTGAGTCGAACGGTAGTTCTCTTCAAGGCGAAGCTCTGAATCGCCTCGGGTTTCGTGGAGGCCTCAACTCTTGAGAAGATGAGGCCATGAGAAAGACTACGACCTACTCCCCC
>NZ_RHQP01000042.1:0-39280 GCF_003935465.1 Pseudomonas sp. o96-267 | reverse complement strand
GAAGCAGTTGAACACCTGGGTCAGTTTTCAGTCGGCAGAACAGCCTCTACTGGGTCAGTTTTCGGTCAGCGGCAACAGAAGGACTCTATAGAGACTTTTTATCCAAGTAGCCTTCAGCTTATTAGTTACGTAGGGGCAAGCAAGAAGATCCAGTAAAAGGTGAGCCTTTTCACTATTCATCAAAATATCAGAAAGATCAGAAAGCTTTTCCCCTGCCGCAATCAACAACATGTTTCGCAACTCCTGATACATACAGGAATCCCGCACATAAAATAAAGATGAAACAATTGCGAAATATGTCAAACTTCCTGAGCCAACAAAAAGCTTTTCAATAATTTCCGCTGGTAGCAGATGATTATCTCCTAGCTCGCGAGTTGCTAGCGCGATATTAAAAGACTCAAGATGTACAAAACCTTCTATATCACCAGCATGCTCTACCCCAGATTGATCATACAGCAGCGAGCAAGTAAGGTCGAAAATCTTCTGGTGTACAGTTGGATATCCGTCAGCTAGGTATTTCTTGCTGAATCGCGCTGCAAGAATCAGCGATGTACTAAGTTTGTAAGAAGCCCCAACAGAGGGAGCGACGCTATAAAGAAAGAACAATACATCAAGCAGAACAACAAACGCATCAACATACTCATCAGATTCAATAGAACCAGATGAATCATCGTAATTCACCAGTCTCTTGACTCGCTCAGTAATTACAGAAATCAAGAACGAGGCAATCTCATCGTAGGCAGCGTCACTTGAATGGCATAGAGCTTTTACTGAATCAATGTAGCTTTTTGTTAATCTCCATCTATTATGAACCTTTTTGGGGCGAAGCTCCCCTACCCCGACTTGATCCAGGAACTTTTCAAAAAATGAATTAGCTTGCTGGCCCGCATCATAGACGAGTCTTGCCTTGGATGTGGAGAAGGGCCTACCTATGCATGTAGACTTTGCGGCATTCGTGTGGAGATTAAAATCAACTAAAACATCCGCATATTTGTCATGCACCCTATTCGCAACAAGTTCAGTTCTTGCAAATATAAAAACATCATCCACGTAGCGCCGAAACTCATAATCCTGATTAAATTTTAAATCCGAAAGGGATTGAATTACTCGCCGATCTATTTCCTGGAACAGTATCTCAGCAAATACTCTACTCACTTCCGGCCCGATTGGGATCCCGTTGGTTTCATTATGATTTCCATGACGAATAACCCCATCAAATTCTTGGGCAAAAGTTGACGAAACTGAGACATGTGATTTTGTAAATGCTTTATCTTTTACAGCCCAGGACAGGCAGTGCGTATAAATGCTATCGAAGCATTTAGTAACATCAAGCGTCTTTAAGAAAGAAAATCTCTTCTCTAAAACAAGATAATCTCTCGAATTAAAAAACTTATAAAGTCGGTCATATCCGCGATACGAAAAAAATGAAGGGGCATGCTTTGCATACCTATCGGCACCTTCCAGAACAATGGAGCCAGTTTTATACTTATGAATATTCTCCCAAGAACTTTTTGAATAATAGCTACTTGCAACAGCTTTAGGCGCCCGAATAGATGCAGGACTTACAGAGCAATAATGAATCATCAATTGCTCATATTTCTCATAAAAAACTCTTACTTTCCACTGAGAGGCCGGATGCATCAGAGCAAGACGCCTAAAACTCTTTGAATCCTTCTTAATTTTATATGCATATGGAATAGTAGAGTTTGGCGACTTATTGACACCCTCATACAAAATAAGAGAATTAATAATATTACGCTGCACGCATCCGACCCTATCTAGAGCGCCAATCTGATCATAGAGCCCGTCATTCGAAAAAATGATTGGAGTTTCAAATGGAGTGGTCTCAGTAATCAGAACCCTGTTATAGTCGCTGCGACGAATCCGATTTTTCTTCATTTTTCGCCCTAGTAAATCCAGCAGCTCTGGATTTGAGATATTCTTTTTGCAGAGAAATGAATGAAACTACGGTTAAGATGCCCTCTTACAAAACTGAAAGCGAGCAGTTGGCGCTTCTGATGTGCAGAAATCATAGTGTTAGTTATAGAAAAAATTCGACCACTCTTAGAGAGCACAGCATTTCTTAAAAACCTATCTAGCTCTTTAAGTCCAGCAGCACCCTCTGTGACCAGTGGATAGCTATGATATATACCGGCAACTTTCTTACCACCAGCCTTCTGGTTGTAAACACTGAAGTTTCGCGTCAAAAATGCTATCCGATCACGGAGTAACTCCCAATCATTCGACTTGGAAAAGCTTAAAAATGATCGAGTAATTCTTGTTTTTATTCGTTTGATTTTTTTTCTTGCGATATCAACACTAACATTTCGATGCAGGTCACCATCCTTCGCTTTTCCTGCTTCGTGTTTAGTAGGATTTTTTACTACAAACTGATACCCAAGATAATCAAACTGAAGAAGAGCTGGGGCCAAGAAAGAACTTTCCTTCTCCACCCTAGCCGATGCTGTAACAATATTCTTTTTAACGGGATTTAATTCAAGTCCTGGAGGTAGCCACTCGCACATTTCACTCAGAAAAACGATCTCATCTTCTCTTGCAGACGACACAACAATGATGTCATCTACATAGCGTGAATAGTAAAATGTATCTTTGGCTGATCGAACCTTCTGATCGAAACTCCGCATCAAAAATTCCGATAGCACGGCACTAATAGAAAGCCCCCTTGGCACCCCGCTACCTCCAATTGCTGCATGGGAGTCAAGCAGGGATTCAAATAACTTCTTACTATGAGGGCTCAAGCTCTTTATGCCTGTAACAACATCAAGGATGTGGCCTTTCTGAAAAGATTCGAAAAATGATCGAATATCCAGGCGATAGACCCGATAAGGAACTCCTTCCTCTAAAAGGAGCTTGAGATTTTTAACGATCTGAGAACGACCTTCTACAATAACTGAAGTACACCTCTTTAAGTTAAGTCTGAGCTTTCGCTGCACCAACTCATCTTGATGCCTAGCTAAGCGATAAACAGTTTTACCCTTAAGAGGAAAGCTTGTCAGAGTTACTGATGGCGGATCAAAAATGGAAATAGCAGACATTAGCGCCTTACTGACAAGCTGCTCTCGAAAAGCTGCCTGTCCGGAGACAGGAACCCCGACAAAATCACTCTTCCATAGCACGCGCTCAAGGGTTTTTAAGCAGAAAGATTGATCGAATGAAGTTTCTTTCGACATCTAATCCCCTTACAACTCAAATATTTATTTAAGAATGGAGTCTCGTGAACAGCCCTAGTTTCGTGGGCTCCCCCGACCTACCCTATTAGCATATCTGTTTCTGAGCATTTGCCGTCTGCTGTGAGAGATCGACTTGCGCACTACAATTGACAAGACAGAAGAAATTACTAATCAGCACACATGCAAATGAACGATCAGATTCATTTACGTAAACGGGATTGGTTTTCCAAGCATGCCACGTGCAGCAAGAAATTCCTGCTGATAAATCGACATCAGTCCTGAGAGCTCAGAAGCCAGGTAACCTTTTCTACTGAGACCTAACCGCACAAGTGATAAGGCCTCAGCAACTCGCAAGATGACAGCCTGATACCATGCAAACTGCTCGATGCCGTGCTTATCAGCAGCAGCCGAGCGAAGCTTTTCAGACGCCACCACCCTGGATAATTCCAAAAATGATTTGAAGTCAGGACGACCCTTACTTAGTCGCACCCAGTAGCGCAGCAGCCTCATGCGAGATTCGACACCGTTCACGCCAAACTCGCGCCCCCAAAGCTGCCCCAAAAACCTGGTTGCTTTCTGCTCCTGCTGCCAACCTGCAATCCGGGCCAGACGATCAAGCGCAGATTGCATAGGAACACTCCACTCCTGAGCGACCTCATCAAATACAGGTATCAGCTCCTGGAGCGGAATATCATGCGCCATCCCGTCCTGCTCAATCTGCTCCCAGAACTCTATCGTTAAATCCGCCACACACCACGCCAGAAGACGCATCAGTACAGCAAAAGTGTCGACGACGTGCGCACGGTCGAGCACAGAGTCGTCCTCAGCCTCCTTATCAGAGGTGAGAACTGCTAAGCGCTCAAAAAAAGTCTCCCGCATTGCTGGACAGCCAAAACGATTCACTGTCGAGGAGTGCGCATAGGCCTCCCACTGCCTCAACCGACCAAGATCCGGATGAAGCTCTATTGCATTGAGGTGCATCGCCTCCTTGACGAAGCCAATCCAAAATTTCTTAGAGATATCCTGAGAGAAAAAATCACTGGCAAACAATCCAGCCCATTCATTGCCGGGAGGCCAAAGGTAATCCAGATCGAGAAATTCAGAGAGAGCGCCAGCCATCCCTCTGCTCTGTGCTGCCCGCATCATTCGAATAGAAGCGCTACGCCCAAGACGCGCGCCGGGACTGCCCCAGGCCTTGGATATCGTCTTGGCGACAGGCAAGAATGGCATTTCAGCCCTCATTCCATCCCAAACCGCCTCACGTGATGTATGCAGCAGCTTGTAGACATTACTGAGGGGCGGCAGCAATAGACTGTTTCGAACCAGCCGGACTGACTTCTCAACATCATCCATGGATTGGAGGTGCTCATAGAGCTCCTCTGGCGACAGAGATGCGAACAGGCTATCCATGCAGCTTCCTTGACCAAAACCGTTGAGGGGTAGGCATCACCTGGTCGGCGTACTAAGAAAGCACCCGGCGTCCAAGAGAGGGGTTTTGCTGGAATTTTGCTGGAATTTTGCCGAGGGCAGAAATAAAAAAATCCAGACACCGCTAAGTGACTGGATTTTTTAGGGTTTTTTGGTCGGGACGGAGTGATTCGAACACTCGACCCCTTGCACCCCATGCAAGTGCGCTACCGGGCTGCGCTACGCCCCGACAATGCTTCCGGATGACCGAAAGCGGGAAGAACTATACATTAAGCTTTTGAAATAAGGCAACTTTTTCTTGGCCCTACTTCTTCAGCACGTGCAAAACGTCCTCGAGCTCGGCGATCATCTGTTTGATCAACTGACGATACTGAGTGGTGTCGTCTTTGGCTTCGTCACCAGAAAGGCGCTGACGTGCGCCACCGATGGTGAAGCCTTGATCGTACAGAAGCGCACGAATCTGCCGAATCATCAGCACATCCTGACGCTGGTAATAGCGACGGTTGCCCCGCCGTTTTACCGGATTCAGCTGTGGGAATTCCTGCTCCCAGTAACGTAGAACGTGGGGCTTGACCGCGCAGAGTTCACTGACCTCACCAATGGTGAAGTAGCGTTTGCCGGGAATTGCCGGTAGTTCGTCGTTATGACTTGGTTCCAGCATAGGCCTCGACCCTGGCTTTCAATTTTTGCCCTGGACGAAAAGTGACCACACGGCGAGCCGTGATTGGAATCTCTTCCCCTGTTTTCGGGTTACGGCCGGGTCGCTGGCGCTTATCGCGCAAGTCGAAGTTGCCGAACCCGGACAGCTTGACCTGTTCGTTCAGCTCAAGAGCCTGGCGGATCTCTTCAAAAAACAGCTCCACCAGTTCCTTGGCTTCTCGTTTGTTCAGGCCGAGCTCTTCATACAGACGTTCCGCCATCTCAGCTTTCGTCAGAGCCCCCATACGCTACTTCCTTAACGTGGCGTTGAACCTTTGTTCGAGGCAGGTGAGGATATTTTGCGTAGTAGTACTCACCTCATCGTCATTAAGAGTGCGCGATGGATGTTGCCAGGTCAAGCCGACGGCAAGGCTTTTTCTAAGCGGATCAATGCCTTTACCGTGATAGACGTCAAATAGCTTGAGGTCTGTCAGCCATTCTCCCGCCGTTTCACGGATTGCGCCCAGCACAGCCTCGGCCGGCTGCTCGCGATCGACCAGCAGCGCCAGGTCGCGACGCACTTCAGGGAAGCGCGACAACTCGCTGAACGCCGGCATGCGGCCAGCAGCCACTTCAGCCAGCACCAGCTCGAAGAGAAACACCGACTGATCCAGGCCCAATGTCTTGGTGAGCTCAGGATGCAGAGCCCCCATGAAACCGACCAGGCGCCCTTCCCGTTCGATGCGAGCAGTCTGGCCCGGATGCAGAGCAGGATGCTCGCCCGGCACGAAGCTGAAAGCATCAGCTGCACCGGCATAACCCAGCAGCGCCTCGACATCGGCCTTCAGATCATAGAAGTCGACGCTATCACGACTGTTGGCCCAACCTTCGGGCAGGCGGCTGCCGGTGATCACGCCAGCGAGCATGGCCTCTTGCTGCAGACCTTCCAGCTGACCAACAAAACGCAGGCCGCTCTCGAACAGACGCACGCGCGACTGCTGGCGATTGAGGTTGTGCTGTAGTGCCTTGACCAGACCCGGCCACAGCGAGGAACGCATGGCGGCCATATCGGCAGAGATCGGATTGGCCAGTTGCAGCGGCTCTACGCCTGGAGTGAACAGTTCGAAGAGCTTCGGGTCGATGAAGCTGTAGGTAATCGCTTCCTGATAACCACGGGCGACTAGTAAACGGCGCAGCGCCGGCAGCTCGCCACGCGCTTCTGCCTTGGTCTGCGGCGCCAGGCGAGCTTGCGGGTAACGCACGGGCAGACGGTTGTAGCCATACAGGCGACCCAGCTCTTCGATCAGGTCCACTTCTAGGCTGATGTCGAAGCGATGACTCGGCACGCTGACCAGCCACTGGCCGGCACCCTGAGCGCTGACGCCCAGCCCCAGTGCAGTGAGCAGACGCTCGACCTCGGCGCCGTCCATGTCCATGCCCAACATCTGGCTGATACGCTCGGCACGCAGAGTGATCGGCGCCACGCTCGGCAGGTCCGCCTCGCTACTCGCCTCGATGATCGGGCCTGCTTCGCCGCCGACGATTTCCAGCAGCAGCGCAGTAGCACGCTCTATTGCCTTGCGTGCCAGCTGCGAGTCCACACCACGTTCGAAGCGGTGCGACGCGTCAGTATGCAAGCCGTAGGAACGAGCCTTACCAGCGACAGCGATATTGTCGAAGAAGGCGCTTTCTAGGAACAGATCGCGGGTATTGTCGCTCACACCGCTATGCTCACCGCCCATCACGCCGGCGATGGCCAGCGCGCGGCCATGATCAGCGATGACGAGAGTATCGGCACGCAGGCTGACTTCCTGAGCGTCGAGCAACACCAGCTTCTCGCCCTCTTCAGCCATGCGCACGCGAATGCCGCCATTGATTTCGGCGAGGTCGAAGGCGTGCATCGGCTGGCCCAGCTCGAGCATCACGTAGTTGGTGATGTCCACCGCCGCATCGATACTGCGAATATCGGAACGACGCAGGCGCTCGACC
Source organism: Pseudomonas sp. o96-267 (assembly GCF_003935465.1). Taxonomy (NCBI): domain Bacteria; kingdom Pseudomonadati; phylum Pseudomonadota; class Gammaproteobacteria; order Pseudomonadales; family Pseudomonadaceae; genus Pseudomonas; species Pseudomonas sp. o96-267. The sequence continues at coordinate 32,033 of NZ_RHQP01000042.1, read as the reverse complement.
ATCCACAGCGGGGTCGGGCGAGACAGGTCAACGTTACGCACCACGCGACCGAGGTAACGCGGGCAAGCCTTGGGCGCGAGCACCTCGACAGGACGCACTTCGTCATGCGCAGGCGCAACGGCGTCGATAGCGACTGGCGAAACGGAAGCGCTGTACATGGCGCCGACTTCCCGAGCCAGACCGGCGAGCGACAGGCAGTCACCACGGTTAGGGGTCAGGCCGATCTCGATGCTGGCGTCGTCCAGTTGCAGGTAGGAGCGAATGTCGTTACCTACCGGCGCATCGGCCGCCAGTTCCATCAGGCCGCTGTTGTCGTCACTGATCTGCAGCTCGGAAGCCGAGCACAGCATGCCCTGGGATTCGACACCGCGCAGTTTGGCCTTCTTGATCTTGAAGTCGCCCGGCAGTTCGGCACCGATCATGGCGAACGGAATCTTGATGCCGGTACGGGCATTGGGCGCGCCGCAGACGACCTGGAAGGTCTCGGCACCATTGCTCACCTGGCATACGCGCAGCTTGTCAGCGTCCGGGTGTTGTTCGGCGCTGAGGATCTCACCGACCACGATGCCACTGAAGGCGCCGGCCACCGGTTGTACCGCGTCGACTTCGAGGCCGACCATGGACAGGCGTGCGACCAGATCCTCGCGGGATACGTCGGGATTCACCCAACTGCGCAGCCATTGCTCACTGAATTTCATGTTGTCTGTTCTCCTTAAACGAATTCGATCACGAGGGGCGGCTGCTAGCGAAATTGCGCCAGGAACCGCAGGTCGTTATCGAAGAACAGGCGCAAGTCATTGACGCCATAGCGCAGCATGGCCAGGCGCTCGACACCCATGCCGAAGGCGAAGCCGGAGTATTTCTCCGGATCGATGCCACTCATGCGCAGCACGTTCGGGTGGACCATGCCGCAGCCCATCACTTCCAGCCAACCGGTCTGCTTGCACACGCGGCAGCCCTTGCCGCTGCACATCACGCACTGCATGTCGACTTCGGCCGACGGCTCGGTGAAGGGGAAGAAGGATGGACGGAAACGCACACCCAGTGGTTTTTCGAAGAACACGCGGAGGAATTCCTCGATGGTGCCCTTGAGGTCAGCGAAGCTGATGTCCTCGTCGACCAGCAGGCCTTCGACCTGGTGGAACATCGGCGAGTGGGTGATATCGGAGTCGCAGCGATACACACGACCAGGGCAAACGATACGGATCGGCGGCTGCTGCGATTCCATGGTGCGCACCTGCACCGGCGAGGTGTGGGTGCGTAGCAGCATGTTCGCGTTGAAATAGAAGGTGTCGTGCATCGCCCGCGCCGGGTGGTGGCCAGGGATGTTGAGCGCCTCGAAGTTGTGGTAGTCGTCTTCGACTTCCGGACCCTCAGCCACGTTGTAGCCGATATGGGTGAAGAACTGCTCGACACGCTCGAGCGTGCGAGTGACCGGGTGCAGACCACCGGATGCCTGGCCACGACCAGGCAGGGTCACGTCAATCCGCTCGGACGCCAGCTTCTCGGCGAGCAGGGCCTGCTCAAGCACGGATTTGCGGGCATTCAGGGCGTCTTGCACTTGATTCTTGGCAGTGTTGATCAGGGCGCCAGCCTGTGGCCGCTCTTCGGCCGACAGCTTGCCCAGAGTCTGCATCAGGGCGGTCAGTTCGCCTTTCTTGCCAAGGTACTGAACCCGGAGCTGTTCCAGGGCATTGACATCTTCACTTCGTTGCACGGCCTCAAGCGCTTGCGAGACCAATGCATCCAGATTTTCCATTTACAGACTCCAGATACGAAATAGGGGAAGAGCTGTTAAGGCTCTTCCCCTATCTTTGACGTTGCCACCGGGCGAACCCGGTGATTGTCGGGGGACTTAAGCCAGAACGGCCTTAGCTTTCTCGACAATCGCAGCAAACGCCGCTTTTTCGTTCACTGCCAGATCAGCCAGAACCTTACGGTCGATTTCGATCGACGCTTTCTTCAGGCCAGCGATCAGACGGCTGTAGGACAGACCGTTGACGCGAGCACCAGCGTTGATACGAGCGATCCACAGTGCGCGGAACTGACGTTTTTTCTGACGACGGTCACGGTAGGCATATTGACCAGCCTTGATGACAGCCTGCTTGGCAACACGGAACACGCGCGAACGAGCGCCGTAGTAGCCTTTAGCCAGTTTCAGAATCTTTTTGTGACGAGCACGAGCGATAACGCCACGCTTAACACGAGCCATGAGTAATTACCTCTAAGTATCTTGACCGAATTAACGAACGCGCAGCATGCGCTCGACTTTAGCTTTGTCCGACGGACCGATCAGCGAACTGCCACGCAGCTGGCGCTTACGTTTCGTGGACATCTTGGTCAGGATGTGGCTCTTGAAAGCGTGCTTGTGCTTGAAGCCTGTAGCAGTCTTCAGGAAGCGCTTTGCAGCACCGCTCTTGGTTTTCATTTTTGGCATGTTTTGTACTCCGCATTCATTAACTACTGATAACCATCAGGCCTGCCAGTGCCCGGTAGATTATTTACGCTTCTTGGGTGCGATAACCATCATCAGCTGGCGTCCTTCCAGCTTAGGATGCTGTTCTACGGTGCCAAGCTCGATCAGGTCTTGTTCGACCCGCTTGAGCAGCTCCATACCCAGCTCCTGGTGAGCCATCTCACGACCGCGGAATCTCAGAGATACCTTGGCCTTGTCCCCATCTTCAAGGAAACGTACCAGGTTGCGTAGTTTTACCTGGTAATCCCCTTCTTCCGTCCCTGGACGAAACTTGATTTCTTTGATCTGCTGCTGGTGCTGATTCTTCTTGGCGATAGCAGCCTGCTTCTTCTTCTCGAACAGGTGCTTGCCGTAGTCCATGATGCGGCAAACGGGTGGCACTGCATCAGCTGAGATCTCTACCAGATCCAGCTTGGCTTCTTCAGCCACGCGCAATGCCTCATCGATCGAAACAATACCGACCTGCTCGCCGTCAGCGCCAATCAGGCGCACTTCGCGAGCGGTGATGTTTTCGTTGATCGGCGCCTTAGGGGCGGCCCGCTTGTCCTGTCTCATTTCACGCTTAATAGTTATTACTCCAAATCTTGGCGACCACGCCGGGAAACCGCTTGCTGCAACTGTGCGGCGAACTGCTCGATGGGCAGAGAGCCCAGATCGACGCCTTCACGGGTACGGACAGCAACGGATCGAGTCTCGACCTCCCGATCTCCAATAACCAAGAGATAGGGAACCTTGAGCAAGGTATGCTCGCGGATTTTAAAGCCGATCTTTTCGTTTCTCAAGTCAACCTTGGCACGAAAACCGCTTTGATTGAGAGTTTTCTCGACTTCACGGGCAAAATCGGCCTGCTTGTCGGTGATATTCATGATCACCGCCTGGATCGGAGCGAGCCAAGCCGGGAAGGAACCGGCGTAGTGCTCGATCAGCATACCGATGAAGCGCTCGAACGAACCGAGGATCGCGCGGTGCAACATGACCGGGCGTTTGCGGTTGTTGTCTTCGGCGATGTAGCTGGCATCCAGACGCTCAGGCAGGTTCGGATCGTACTGCAGCGTACCGCACTGCCAGTTACGACCCAGGCAGTCACGCAGGGTGAACTCAATCTTCGGACCGTAGAAGGCGCCCTCGCCCGGCTGATATTCCCAGGCCAGGCCGGATTCGTTCAGCGCTTCGGCCAGCGCGCCCTCGGCGCGATCCCACAACTCATCGGAGCCCACGCGCTTGGCCGGGCGAGTCGATAGCTTCATGGCGATATCGGTGAAGCCGAAGTCCGAGTAGACCTGCAGGGTCAGCTTGATGAAATCGGCCGCTTCCTTCTTCACCTGATCTTCAGTGCAGAAGATATGCGCATCGTCCTGCACGAAGCCACGCACACGCATGATGCCGTGCAGCGCGCCGGACGGCTCATTGCGGTGGCAAGCACCGAACTCGGCCAGGCGCAGCGGCAGGTCGCGGTAGGACTTCAGGCCCTGGTTGAAGATCTGCACGTGGCACGGGCAGTTCATCGGCTTCACCGCGTAGTCGCGGTTTTCTGAAGCCGTGGTGAACATGTTTTCAGCGTAGTTGGACCAGTGCCCGGAACGCTCCCACAGGATGCGATCGACCACCTGCGGCGTGCGCACCTCCACATAGCCGTTCTCGCGCTGCACCTGACGCATGTACTGCTCCAGCACCTGGTAGACAGTCCAGCCATTGGGGTGCCAGAAAACCATGCCCGGCGCTTCTTCCTGCAGGTGGAACAGATCCAGCTGCTTGCCGATGCGACGGTGATCGCGTTTTTCAGCCTCTTCGATGCGCTGGATATAAGCAGCCAGCTGCTTCTTGTCCGCCCAGGCAGTGCCGTAAACACGCTGCAGTTGCTCGTTCTTCGAGTCACCGCGCCAGTAAGCACCGGAAATACGGGTTAGCTTGAATGCCTTGAGGAAGCGCGTGTTCGGCACGTGCGGACCACGGCACATGTCGACGTACTCTTCATGGAAGTACAGACCCATGGCCGTTTCGTCCGGCATGTCGTCGATCAGACGCAGCTTGTATTCCTCGCCACGGGACTTGAACAGCTCGATGACCTCGGCGCGCGGAGTCATCTTCTTGATGACGTCGTAGTCCTTCTCGATCAACTCGGCCATGCGCTTTTCGATGGCTGCCATGTCTTCTGGCGTGAAAGGACGATCGATGGCGATGTCGTAATAGAAGCCTTCGTCAATGACTGGCCCGATCACCATCTTGGCGTTCGGATACAGCTGCTTGACTGCATGCCCAACCAGGTGAGCACAGGAGTGGCGGATGATCTCCAGCCCCTCTTCGTCCTTCGGCGTGATGATCTGCAAGGTGGCATCGGTATCGATCACGTCACAGGCATCGACCTGCTTGCCGTTTACCTTGCCAGCCAGAGTGGCCTTGGCCAGACCCGCACCAATGGATTGAGCAACCTCCAGCACGGATACCGGATGATCGAACGAACGTTGACTGCCGTCGGGAAGAGTAATGATGGGCATGGCGCCTCCTCTCCTAGTGGTGACCCCTACCAAAGGTCACGTGGGTTGGGATGAGCCAGGAAGCGATTCGGCGGTATACCCGCCTAACAATGGCAGGAGCCCAAAGGCCAACCAGACCGAACCAAGTCACTGGAAGTAAAGAGTGCGGATGCTTTCAGAAAGCCTGAGCCCTGACAAGCAACCATTTGCAACAAACACGCAAAGCCTGCTCGAAAAATTCGAGCAATAAAAAAGGGGTCGCTTAGCGACCCCTTTTTATCGATTTGGTAGGCACAATTGGACTCGAACCAACGACCCCCACCATGTCAAGGTGGTGCTCTAACCAACTGAGCTATGTGCCTTCGATGGGTGCGCATTCTACGCAGATCTTTTTGGCCGTCAACAGATTTTTTCGCTAACTCACTGAAATAGGCCAATTTTTTATCGAAATCGGATCGTTGAATATTTTGCACGGGCACTAGCCGGCTATTTTCAACTCAGGTAGCATCGAATCATTCGTAAAAAATAAAGAACAGAGGTTCAAGATGGCGCACACGGCATATCCACAATCCTATTACGCCGCTTCAGCCAACCCCGTCCCGCAACGCCCTGCCCTGCAAGGCGAGGTGGACACCGATGTGTGCATCATCGGCGCGGGTTACACCGGCCTGTCCACTGCACTGTTTCTGCTGGAAAACGGTTTCAAGGTCAGCATCGTCGAGGCGGCCAAGGTTGGCTTTGGCGCTTCCGGCCGCAACGGCGGGCAGATCGTCAACAGCTACAGCCGCGACATCGACGTGATCGAACGCACGGTCGGCCCCAAGCAGGCGCAACTGCTCGGGCAGATGGCGTTCGAGGGCGGCCGCATCATTCGTGAGCGCATCGCCAAGTACGACATCCAGTGCGACCTGAAGGATGGCGGCGTATTCGCCGCGCTGACCAGCAAGCAGATGGGCCACCTGGAATCGCAGAAGAAGCTGTGGGAGCGCTACGGCCATACCCAGCTGGAGCTGATGGACGCCAAGCGTATTCGCGAAGTGGTTGCTACCGAGAATTATGTCGGCGGCATGCTAGACATGAGCGGTGGGCATATCCATCCGCTAAACCTGGCTTTGGGTGAAGCCGCTGCAGTGGAATCGCTGGGCGGGGTGATCTATGAACAGTCCCCGGCCACGCGCATCGAGCGCGGCGCCAACCCGGTGGTGCACACTCCGGAAGGCCGTATCAAAGCCAAATTCGTGGTGGTCGCCGGTAACGCCTACCTGGGCAATCTGGTGCCGGAGCTGGCCTCCAAATCGATGCCGTGCGGCACTCAGGTGATCACTACCGAGCCACTGTCCGATGAGGTCGCCGCAAGCCTGCTGCCGCAGGACTACTGCGTGGAAGACTGCAACTACCTGCTCGACTACTACCGCCTGACTGGCGACAAGCGCCTGATCTACGGCGGTGGCGTGGTCTACGGCGCGCGCGACCCGGCCAACATCGAAGCGATCATCCGGCCGAAGATGCTCAAGACCTTCCCGCAACTGAAGGACGTGAAGATCGACTTCGCCTGGACCGGCAACTTCCTGCTGACGCTGTCGCGCCTGCCGCAGGTCGGTCGTATCGGCGACAACATCTACTACTCGCAAGGTTGCAGCGGCCATGGCGTGACCTACACGCACCTGGCAGGCAAGGTTCTGGCAGAAGCACTGCGCGGCCAGGCCGAGCGTTTCGATGCCTTCGCCGGGTTGCCGCACTACCCCTTCCCTGGCGGGCGGATGTTCCAGGTACCCTTCAGCGCCCTCGGCGCTTGGTACTACACGCTGCGTGACAAGCTCGGCGTGTAATCCCGTCCATCAAAGAAAACGGCGCCCTCGGGCGCCGTTTTCTTTTGCATCACGGACAGGTCGGCAAGACCTGACACTGCCCTCCAGAACCACTGGCTTTCGGCGATGCGGCGAAGCGCCCATCCTCCGGCGCCAGACGCTGTGCGCAGGCCTGGGCCTGCTGCGCCTCAGCAGCACACCCCTGCTCACCCAGTACTTGCGACAGGTTGAACCAACCCGCAGCAAAACCCGGCTCGCGCTTGAGACTTTCACGCAATGCCTGCTCGGCGCCCTTGCGGTCGCCATCGGCATAGCGGCTGTTGCTCAGGGCGAACCAGGGCAATGACTGCTCCGGCCAGGCCTCGGCAGCGCGGCGATAGGCGCGCCGAGCCGGCTGAGCATTGCCAGTTTGCTCAAGGTCGTTGGCAGCCTTCATCCAGACATGCATGTCGGCCTGTGCCGGCAAGCGTTCCGGTGGCAGGGTCACTACCGCCCAGCGACCACCGCGTGCCCAGGTTCTGTCGAAGCTGTTGAAGCTGTCTTCGAGCCTGCGCGTGGTGGCCGAGCGCAAAATCAGCGTGCGCTCGCGGCGGTCGTAACCCACCACCACCGCGAAGTGCCATTGCGGATACCAGTCGAATGCCAGGTTCTGCAGCACCAGCACCGGGTTGCCGGCGGCCACCTCGGCGAGCACCGCCTCCAGGCGTGGCTGCAACGGATACACCAGCATTTCGTGATTGCGTGCGGCGGCGACCATCTCCACCTGCAGGCTGCCTTCACGGCTGGGGATGTAGACCTTGTCCTTGAGCGCACCGGGCGTAGTCAGCACGCCACGCTGGTTGAGCATGGTGGCCAAAGCGGCCGGGCCGCACTGATAGGCGTCCTGGGGGAAGAAGGGAACGTCGGTGAGTTCCACCCGCTCAGGCAAACGCTCGCCCACCGGTGATAACACCGGGGAGCGAGCGCAGGCTGTGAGTAGAACGATCGATGCGATACAGCAGAGGCGAATCAGCGATTTATGCATTTGACGAAATTGAAGATGTTGGTGGCGCACAGCATATCAGTGATGATGAAGATCACCAGAAACAACACGATGATACCGACAACACCCGCACCGGCTGGTGCCTGATCCAACTGCTGGTTGAACTGCACCAGTTCGGCCGGGGTCAGGCTGGCGATACGCGACTCGACCTGATCACGGTCGACGCCCATCGATACCAGTTTCTCCTTCACCTGCTCGTCATCGAGCATCGCCATCAACTGTTCCTGATCCACCTTGTGCTGCTGCTCGGCGATCACCTCGTGAGTGCCGACCATCGCCGCATTCGCGGCAGGAATCTGCACCACCAGCAGCAGGTGAAACAGCGCAGTAATAGCTGCCAGACGGCGCATAACGGGGTTCATGGAAATTGTCATTGTGGTTATCTCCTGAGGGACGAGGTAGCCAATAGACAGCATCCAAATCGCCCAGGTTCACTCCACCAGTCTGCGCGCGTTCACGTTTCCATCAAAAGCTGGCTGAGCACCGCACGCAGCTTGCCTGGTTTGACCGGTTTGTTCAGCAAAGGCGCACCCAGTGCCTGCAATTCGCGACGACAGTCATCGCTGCGATCAGCGCTGATGATCAGCGCCGGAATCGGCCTGGAAAACTCATCACGTAGCTGCTGAATCACCTGACAACCGAGCACGCCGTGATCGAGGTGAAAATCCGCCAGAATCACCTCTGGCGCTCTGCCCTGCAGACGCTGCAGGGCCTCGTTCAAATCGACAGCCGTCACCACCTCGCAGCCCCACTGCCCGAGCAGCGCCTGCATGCTGTGCAGGATGTCGACTTCGTTATCGATCACCAACAGGCGCCTCCCCGGCAGGGGGTTGCCGAGGACCGGCTGCGCCACGGACAGCACCTGGCGCTGCGGCTTGGCATGCGCCAGCGGCACGCGGATGCTGAAGACCGACCCACGCCCCGGTTGCGAGCGCACCTGCACCGGGTAGCCCAGCATGCGCGCGATGCGCTCGACAATGGCCAGGCCCAGGCCGACACCCTTGCGCTCGGCCGCACGCCCGACCTCAAGCTGGCTGAACTCGAGAAAGATGTTGTCCAGTTGATCGGCCGCGATGCCGCGCCCGCTATCCCACACCTGCAACTCGACAAACTCGCCACGGCGCCGCGCACCAAGCAGCACGCCGCCACGCTCGGTGTAACGGCAGGCGTTGCTGAGGAAATTGCGCAGGATGCGCGTCAGCAAGCGGAAATCGGTATGCACCGCATAACTGGCAATTCGCGCGCGCAGGCGCAAACCACTGGCCGACGCCACGCTGTCGAACTCAGACGCCAGCGGAGCGAGCAACTCCTCAAGGCGATAGACATCGAGATCCGGCTTGATCGCCGCCTGATCCAGCTTGGAAATATCCAGCAGATCCGCCAGCAGATCCTCGGCGCCTTCCAGGGCCAGGTGACTGCGCTCCACCAGATTCTGCTCGGCGCTCGGCAACTCGCGCTCACGCAATGTGGAGATCAGCAAACGCGCGGCATTCAGCGGTTGCAACAGATCGTGGCTGGCTGCGGCCAGGTACTTGTCCTTGCTATGGTTGGCCGCTTCGGCCGCGTCACGCGCCTCGCGCAGGGCCAGTTCGATGCGCTCGCGCTCCTCGATCTGCCGATGCAGGTTGCGGTTGGATTCGAGCAGCTCGAAGGTACGCGCCGCGACGCGGCGCTCCAGTTCGTCATTGAGTTGTTGCAGGCGCTGCTGCGCCTGCTTGCGCTCGGTGATATCAGCGACGAAGCCTTCGAAGATGCCCTCGCCTTCAGGCTTGAGCAGCAGGTTCATCAGCACGTCGATGGTGCTGCCATCGCGCCTGCGCAGGCGCGTCTCGTAGCCGAGCAGAGCCTGGCCCTGGCTCAGCCCCTGGCGAATCACCTCCAGCTCGTCGAAGCCGCCCACGAACAGGTGCCGAGCCAGATCGCCCGGCGACCACAGCACCTGCTGCGGGTCGTCATAACCGAGCATGCGCGCCATCGCCGGATTGGCCGCCAGTACACCGTCCTGCAGGCTGGCCTGGATGATCCCGTGCACGGCGTGTTCGAACAGCCATTTATAGCGATTGCGCTCAACTTCCAGCTCTTCCAGGCGCGCCAGCAGCTCGGGGTAATGACTCTTGCGCGCCGACTGGCTGCCGAGCCCCAGCAGCCCGGCAAGCGCTTCGTCAGAGCGCCTCGCCATACACCACCTCGACATCACGCTGGGTCGATTCACGCGGATTGGTGAGGATGCACGGGTCGTCCATCGCATGGCTGGACAAGAACGGAATGTCAGAGGTACTGACGCCGTGCAGACTGAGCGTCTCACGGAAGCCCATGGCGTGCTTGAAGGCGATCAGGTGCTCGACCAGGCGCTGGCGAATCTGCGCATGGTTGAGCCCACGGCAGTCGATGCCGAGGGTTTCGGCGATGACCTTGAAACGCTCCGGCGCCGCGCTGTAATTGAACGCCACCACGTGCTCGACCAGCACCGCATTGCACAGGCCGTGCGGCAAGTCGAGGTAGCCACCGAGGCTGTGACTCATGGCATGCACCGCGCCAAGAATCGCGTTGGAGAACGCCAGACCAGCCTGCATGCTGCCGAGCATGATCTTCTCGCGCAGGGCGATATCGCCCGGGTTGGCGATCATCTGCACCAGGTTGCCGTTGATCAGGCGCATGGCTTCCAGCGCGTGCGGGTCGGTCAGCGGGCCGTGGCCAGTGGAAACGAACGCTTCGATGGCGTGCACCATGGCGTCGATGCCGGTGCAGGCCGACAAGAACGGATCCATGCTCAGGGTGGTTTCCGGATCAATCAGCGACACGTCCGGCACCACTGCCTTGCTGACGATGGAGAACTTCATCCGCTCCTGCTGGTTGGAGATGATCACGAACTGCGACACGTCGGCCGAGGTGCCGGCGGTGGTCGGGATCAGGATCAGCGGAGGGCTGGGCACGCGAATGGTGTCCACGCCTTCGAATTCGAGAATGCTGCGACCGTGGGCGACGACGATACCGATGCCCTTGGCGCAGTCCATCGGGCTGCCGCCACCGACCGCGACAATGGCGTTGCAACCTTCGCTGCGATACAGCTCGGCGCCCTCCATCACCTCTTCCACGCGCGGGTTGGGCGACACCTTGGTGTACAGGCAGTAGGCGATGCCCTGGGCCTGCAAGCTGGCCTCGACGTCGCCAGCCCAGCCCGCAGCAACCACACCGGGATCGGAGACGACCAGCACCTTGCGTGCACCGAAGGTCTTGGCGTAATTGCCGACGTTATGCCGGGAGCCGGCGCCAAAGATGATCTCGGGGGAAACGAACTTTCGCAGCTGATTCAATTCGTGGCTCATACAACGGCCTGAAATTTATTGTTATGGAATGGCGATCAGCCTACTGCATTGCCGGGTTAATGCAATGCGACCTGCGATCAGCTCAGCCGCTGATAGAAGGCATGCTCGGCGCGCAGAGCCTCGGCCAGGTTGGCGGCCTGACGGAAACCGTGGCGTTCTTCTGCGAACAGGTGATATTCAACCGGCAAACCGCGCTGACGCAGCGCCTCGACCATGCTTTCGGTCTGGCTCGGCACCACCACCGCATCCAGCGCGCCCTGGAAGAAAATCACTGGTGCCTTGATCCGTTCGGCCTGTAACAGAGGTGTGCGATTGCGATAGCGCTCGGCATCCGGCTCGGGGTCGCCGATCAGCCAGTCGAGATAATCCGCCTCGAACTTGTGGGTCAGCCGGCGCAGCGCCAGCGGGTCGCTGACGCCGTAGAGACTGGCGCCGCCACGTAACTGCGGTAACTCGACCAGAGCACGCAACGCGCTGAAGCCGCCAGCGCTACCACCGCGCACATACACACGTTGCGCATCGATACGGCCATCACCGGCCAGTGCGTCGATGGCGGCGCGAATGTCCTCGATCTCCAGCTCGCCCCACTGGTCAGCCAGACGCAACCGATAAGCACGACCGTAACCACTGCTGCCCCGGTAATTGAGGTCGAGCACGGCGAAGCCACGCAGCGTCCAGAAGGCGATACGCGGATCGAACACCGGGTAGCAGGCCGAGGTTGGCCCGCCGTGCAGGAAGATCACAAGCGGCGGGCGCTCCCCGGTTGGAGCTGGTGAGTAGAAAAAACCATGGCTGCGTTCGCCCTCACCGACCCCACAGCTGAATGGCTGGGGTCGTGATAGCTGTGCTTCGGACAGCGGCTGCTCACCGCCAGCCAGCATCTGCAATGCGCCATCGCTGCGGCGAATGGCAAGCACCGCTGGCAAACGATCAGGAGCGGCAGCGATGCAGTAGAAATGTTCGTTGTCGGCAGCCAGGCTACGGAAACGCGTAAAACCTTCGGCCAACAGCCGCTCTGCCTTTGGGTAGGGTATCGCGGGGCCGCCCAGGCTGTGCGCACCGATTGTTTTGCGGTCGAGATCGCTGGTGCGCACGGCGCACCCTACCAGCGCGCCGACACCCTGCTCGAAACGGGTCAGCAGAAACTCATCGTTTTCCAGCGGCAGATAGGTTCGACCGCCCAGTTGCCAGGGCGCCGGCGCGTGATCATAAGGCGCGGCGTGCAGTGTTGTGTCGCCATCGACGCACCAGGGTTGCCACCATCCTGCCTTGTCGCTCAACACCCACAACCGGCCCCGGGCATCGAAGCGCGGCTGCTGCAGGGCCTGATCGCTGCCCTGCCCGGCCAGCACCCGAGTGCGCTCGCCGGACTCACGCTGGCACAGACGCGTGGCGATCCAGGGCTGATGTGGTCGATCCCATTCGATCCAGGCAAGACGCTGGCCAGTGGGGTCAGCCACCGGCGCCGCATAGAAATCGGCACCCTCGACCAGTACCTCACGCTTGCCGTTCAGACCGATACGCACTAGGCGATGCAGCACCGTGCCGACTTCACGGCTTTCCTCCACAGCCAGCAACGCCTGCCAGGCGGGCACAAAGGACAGGTCGCCATAACGGCAGTGGGACTGACTGGTGATCAGGTAGGGTGTGCCGTGCGCACCGCCGTCCAAGCCGATATCGACGCGATAGACCTGCTGATCACGCTCATTGACGAACGCCACGCCCTGCTCCGTGGCGCAGCAAGCGCCACCGCCGTACTCGTAGACGCGGCTTCGCACGGAAAACCCTGCTGGTGTGAGCTCACGCACGACACCATCGCGATAGAAGAACAGCCCGCAACGCGCCAGAGCAGGATCGAACGCCACCCACAACACACCACCGTGGGCAGCGTGCAGTTCGGCGAAGTCGGCGCTGGCGGCTGCAGCCTGCTCGGCACTCCAGATTGCGTCAGGATCGGTGCGCACGGCGCACCCTACGCTTTGCATATGATTCGTGAGGCCTTCTCGTTGCGATACTGCAGGGCCTCCAACCCAAGCGGTGCCTCATCGGCCTGCTGACGTGCAGCGAGAATCACGCCATGGTGCGCCGACTTGCTGCACACCGGGTCGGCGTTACTGGCATCGCCGGTGAGCATGAAGGCCTGGCAGCGGCAGCCGCCGAAATCCTTGTGCTTTTCTTCGCACGAACGACACGGCTCGGGCATCCAGTCGTCACCGCGGAAGCGGTTGAAACCGAAGGAATTCCGCCAGATATGTTCGAGACTGTGCTCGCGCACATTGGGGAACTGCACCGGCAACTGCCGCGCGCTGTGGCAAGGCAGCGCCGTGCCGTCAGGGGTGATGTCGAGGAACAGGTTGCCCCAACCGTTCATACAGGCCTTGGGGCGCTCCTCGTAGTAGTCAGGAGTGACGAAGATCAGCTTGCACGGGTGGTTCTCGGCCGCCAGTTTGTCGCGCCACTGATTGGTGATGCGCTCGGCGCGCTCCAGTTGCGCGCGGGTCGGTAGCAGCCCGGCCCGGTTCAACTCGGCCCAGCCGTAGAACTGGCAGGTGGCGAGCTCGACGAAATCCGCCTCCAGCTCCAGACACAGCTCGATGATGCGCTCGATGTTGTCGATGTTATGCCGATGGGTGACGAAGTTGAGCACCATCGGGTAGCCGTGCGCCTTGACCGCGCGGGCCATCGCCAGTTTCTGCGCGAAGGCCTTCTTCGAGCCCGCCAGCAGGTTGTTCACTTCCTCGTCGGCGGCCTGGAAGCTGATCTGGATATGATCGAGGCCGGCATCGGCGAACTCGGCGATACGTGCTTCGGTCAGGCCGATGCCGGAGGTAATCAGGTTGGTGTAGTAACCCAACCCGCGCGCGGCGGCGATCAGCTCGGCCAGATCCTGACGCACCAGCGGCTCGCCACCGGAAAAGCCCAGCTGCGCCGCCCCCAGTTCACGGGCCTGGCGGAATACCTCGATCCATTCGGCGGTCGACAACTCTGCGCCCTGCTGGGAGAAATCCAGCGGGTTGGAGCAGTACGGGCACTGCAGCGGGCAGCGGTAGGTCAGCTCCGCCAGCAGCCACAGCGGTGGCCCTGGTTCATGACCTGCCTTAGCGAAGCTCGATCCAGAACTGAGCATGGGCCACCTCCATGAAGGCAAGAATGTCTTCGTCGATACCGGGCACATCGGGGAAGCGCTGGTGCAGGTTGCCGATGATCTCGGCCACCGAGCGCTTGCCGTCGACCTGCTGGAGAATCTCGCTAGCGCTGTCGTTGAGCTTGATCATGCCTTCCGGATAGAGCAGCACGTGGCAGCCTTGCGCCGGCTCGAACTGCAGGCGGAAGCCGCGGCGGATGGCGGGTACGCTGGGTGGGAGGATGACAGCAGTCATTGTTCGGGCTCCTGACTGGTGCGCACAGCGAACCCTACAAAGGGCTCGGCCTCAGGGTGCGCCGTGCGCACCGCTTGCTCGATACTCATAGGGCTATACCCCGATGCCAAGCGCGCTCGTTGGTCACGGTGTGATACGGCGGACGCTGCAGCTCGTAGGCCATGCTCATGGCGTCGAGCATGCTCCACAGCACATCGAGCTTGAATTGCAGAATCTGCAGCATGCGTTCCTGCGCTTCATGGGTGCGGTAGTGTTCGAGGGTGATGCGCAGGCCGTGTTCGACATCGCGGCGCGCCTCTTTCAGACGCTTGCGGAAGTAGTCGTAGCCGGTGGCGTCGATCCACGGGTAATGCTGCGGCCAGGCATCCAGGCGCGACTGGTGGATCTGCGGGGCGAACAGCTCGGTCAGCGAGCTGCTGGCCGCTTCCTGCCAGTTGGCGCGACGAGCGAAGTTGACGTAGGCATCGACGGCGAAGCGCACGCCAGGCAGCACCAGCTCCTGCGACAGCACCTGATCACGGTCGAGACCGACAGACTCGGCCAGGCGCAGCCAGGCCTCGATACCGCCCTCTTCTCCGGGCGCACCGTCATGGTCGAGGATGCGCTGAATCCACTCGCGCCGGGTTTCGCGATCCGGGCAATTGGCGAGGATCGCCGCATCCTTCAGCGGGATATTGACCTGGTAGTAGAAGCGGTTGGCCACCCAGCCCTGGATCTGCTCACGGGTGGCGCGCCCTTCGTACATGGCGCGATGGAACGGGTGATGGATGTGATACAGCGCGCCCTTGGCGCGCAGCGCCTGCTCGAACTCGGCAGGGGTCATGGCAGGTTGGCTCATCAGTATCTCCGATACGCGTTGCCGTAGGGTGCGCCGTGCGCACCAGCATTCTTCAAGGTACGCACGGCCTGAGCGGCCCTACGCCCCCTACAAAACGATGCTCATGCCATCGAACGCGACCTCGATGCCGTGGGCGTCCAGTTCGGTGCGCTCGGGCGAGTCCAGGTCGAGAATCGGGTTGGTGTTGTTGATATGGATAAGGATCTTGCGCGCGGACGGCAGGCCGTCGAGCACCTCGATCATGCCGCCAGGGCCGCTCTGGCACAGGTGGCCCATCTCACTGCCGAGCTTGTCGCCCACCTCACACACGCGCATCTCATCGTCACGCCAGAGGGTGCCATCGACCAGCAGGCAGTCCGCGCGGCGCATCCAGCCCAGCAGGTGCTCGTCAACCTGGCCCAGGCCCGGCGCATAGAACAGGCTGCGGCCGCTGCGACGGTCCTCGATGAACAGGCCGATGTTGTCCCCCGGGTGCGGATTGCCCCGATGCGGCGAATACGGCGGCGCACTGCTGCGCAGGGCGATGGCGGTGATGCTCAGCGCAGGACAGGCGGGAATACTGAAGGGTTTTGCATCCAGCTCGATCAACTGGTGCTGCAGGCCGCCATTCCAGTGGCTGAGCATGTTGAACAGCGGAAAACCGGTGGTCAGGTCCTGATGCACCATCTCGGTACACCAGACCTGATGCGGGCAACCTTCGCGCAGGGTAAGCAGACCGGTGCAATGGTCGATCTGGCTATCGAGCAGGACGATGCCGGCGATGGCGGTGTCACGCAGCTTGCGCGCTGGTTGCAGCGCCGGAAAGGCTTCGATCTGCGCACGGATGTCCGGCGAGGCATTGCACAGGATCCACTGCTCACCGTCATCGGAAATGGCGATGGACGATTGCGTGCGCGGCTGCGCCCGCAGGGTACCGGCACGCACTCCGCGGCAATTGCGGCAGTTGCAGTTCCATTGGGGAAAGCCGCCACCGGCGGCGGAACCGAGAATCTGGATATGCATGGAAGTCACCAGCGGGGATGCCCCGGACGAGCCGGGGCCAGGAGCGATCAGCGGTTGGCGAAATACATGGTCACTTCGAAGCCAATGCGCAGATCGGTGTAGGCGGGTTTAGTCCACATGGTGCGGTCCTCTTTTTATGAAGCCGGGGCATTCCGGCAACCCCATTAAGCCCCCGCCAGGCAAGAGGCCAAATGGTACTTTGGGATGAATCGGCACTGGCATTGGTAGGTGACGCTATCAGTAGGCATGCCTCGCGCCTGGAAGGTTCCAGTCATCGCCTGAGCTGAAACATGCGCCAATAAAAACCGCGGCCGAAGCCGCGTCGCGATAAGGATCTGCTGCCGTTCAGGCCCATGGCTGCCTGCAGATCCACCCGGGTAGGGTTGTTCGCGTGGCAAGAGGCAGCGCGCCGGAGCGAGCGCGCCACCTTTGGTACATAGCCGGCTCACGATCTTGCGAGCTAGAGACCTACAAGGCAGAAGCAGGTGAGGAAGCGGAGTGTACTTTTGTACATGAGCATTCCGAGCCTGCTTCTAACGCAGTAGGGCCGACGCGCAGCAGATCGTGTGCTGGCTATCAGAAGAAGCCGAGCGGATTAATGTCATAGCTCACCAGCAGGTTCTTGGTCTGCTGGTAGTGGTCGAGCATCATCTTGTGGTTTTCACGGCCGACACCGGACTTCTTGTAGCCACCGAAGGCGGCGTGCGCCGGGTACAGGTGGTAGCAGTTGGTCCACACACGGCCGGCCTTGATCCCACGACCCATGCGGTACGCGGTGTTGATGTCGCGGCTCCACACACCGGCGCCCAGACCGAACTCGGTGTCGTTGGCAATCGCCAGGGCTTCGGCTTCGTCCTTGAAGGTGGTCACGCCGATCACCGGGCCGAAGATCTCTTCCTGGAACACGCGCATCTTGTTGTGACCCTTGAGCAGGGTCGGCTGGATGTAATATCCGCTGGCCAGGTCGCCTTCGAGCCGCTCGACAGCACCGCCGGTGAGCACCTGCGCGCCTTCCTGCTGAGCGATTTCGAGGTAGCTGAGGATCTTGTCGTACTGCTGCTGCGAGGCCTGTGCGCCAACCATGGTGTCGGTGTCCAGCGGGTTGCCGCGCTTGATCTGTTTGATCTTCTTCATCACCTCGACCATGAAGGCGTCGTAGATGGACTCCTGCACCAGCGCGCGCGACGGGC
Organism: Pseudomonas sp. o96-267; assembly: GCF_003935465.1. Lineage (NCBI taxonomy): Bacteria > Pseudomonadati > Pseudomonadota > Gammaproteobacteria > Pseudomonadales > Pseudomonadaceae > Pseudomonas > Pseudomonas sp. o96-267. The sequence goes on along the minus strand of NZ_RHQP01000042.1, from coordinate 14,497 downwards.
AGGTGCACACCTCGCCCTGGTTGAAGAAGCCCAGCACCAGGCCTTCGGCGGCCTTCTCGATGAAGGCCGGCTCGGCGTTCATGATGTCGGCGAAGAAGATGTTCGGCGATTTGCCGCCCAGCTCGACAGTGCTCGGGATGATGTTCTCGGCAGCGCACTTCATGATGTGCGAGCCCACAGGGGTGGATCCGGTGAAGGCGATCTTGGCAATGCGCGTGCTGGTGGCCAGCGCCTCACCGGCCTCACGGCCGAAGCCCTGAACGATGTTGAGCACGCCCGGCGGCAGCAGATCACCGATCAGCTCAATCAGCACGGTGATGGAGAACGGCGTCTGCTCGGCCGGCTTGAGCACGATGGCGTTGCCGGCAGCCAGCGCCGGAGCCAGCTTCCACGCGGCCATCAGCAGCGGGAAGTTCCACGGGATGATCTGCCCGACTACGCCCAGCGGCTCGTGGAAGTGATAGGCCACGGTGCCGTCGTTGATCTCGGCGGTGCTGCCTTCCTGAGCGCGGATGCAGCCGGCGAAGTAACGGAAATGGTCGGCGGCCAGCGGTACGTCGGCGTTCAGCGTCTCACGCACCGGCTTGCCGTTGTCCCAGGTTTCGGCCACGGCGAGCAGTTCGAGGTTGGCTTCGATGCGGTCGGCGATTTTCAGCAGGATGTGCGAACGCTCCTGCACGCTGGTGCGGCCCCAGGCGTCGGCAGCGGCGTGAGCAGCATCGAGAGCCTTGTCGATGTCGGCAGCGTTGGAGCGGGGGAATTCGCCGATTACCGAGCCATCGACCGGGCTGGTGTTGCTGAAGTACTGTCCGCTGAGCGGGGCGACGAACTCACCGCCGATGTAGTTGCCATAGCGCGGCTTGAGGGTGACGAGGGCGCCTGCAGTACCCGGTTTGGCGTAAATCATGATGCTGACCTCTCTTGTTGTCGGAGCCCGCTGCCAGTCTGGGAAGCGAGTCATGGTTCGATCTTAGGAAGCCCCTGAAAACCTCGGTATGCGCCCATGGCACAGATAGCCTAGTCATTTGGTAGTAGAGCGGTCTGGCACGGGCCTTTGGCAGCGAGGTACGAGGCTATGGAAGCTAAAGGCTAGACCCGTTGGCCTGGTCTTGCGTTCCAAACCAGGAAATTTCGCCCGTGGCATTTCGCAGCGGCTCGGCGCAGGCAGCCAAACGCCAGAAACGACGATGGCCGGACAGAGTCCGGCCATCGTCTGACACTTCAAGCGATCAGCGCTTGTCCACCAGCTCCTTCGGCAGCTTGAAGGTCCACAGCATGCCGCCCTGGTTCAGGTGCTTGACGCGCTTGGCCACCTCGCCGCCCCACAGCGGTACCGCACCGCCCCAGCCGGACAAGACGGAGACATACTGCTCGCCGTCCATTTCCCAGGTTACCGGCGAGCCGATCACGCCCGAGCCGGTCTGGAATTCCCAGACTTTCTCACCGGTCTTGGCATTGAACGCCTGCAGGTAGCCTTCCGGGTTGCCGGTGAACACCAGGTTGCCCTTGGTGGTCAGCACCCCGCCCCACAGCGGCGCGTAGTTCTGATGGCGCCAGACTTCCTTGCCAGTTTTCGGGTCGATGGCGCGCAGCACGCCGATGTACTCCTCGTTGAGCGGCTTGATGGTAAAGCCGGCACCCAGGTAGGCCGCGCCCTTCTTGTAGGCGATGTCCTCGTTCCAGATGTCCATGCCCCACTCGTTGGACGGCACGTAGAACAGGCCGGTGTCCTGGCTGTAGGCCATGGGCATCCAGTTCTTGGCGCCGAGGAAGGCCGGAGCGGAGAACACGCTCGTGCCCTTTTCCTTCGCGCTCGGCGAACCCGGACGGTTGCTGTCGTCGTAGATCGGCCGGCCATTCTTGTCCAGACCCTTGGCCCAGGTGATCTTGTCGACGAAGGGGAAGCCACGGATGAACTTGCCGTTGGTGCGGTCGAGCACGTAGAAGAAGCCGTTACGGTCGGCGGTCGCAGCTGCCTTGATGGTCTTGCCGCCTTCCTGGTAGTCGAAGGAGATCAGCTCGTTGACGCCGTCGAAGTCCCAGCCGTCGTGCGGCGTGGTCTGGAAGTGCCATTTGATGCTGCCGTCGTCCGGGTTCAGTGCCAGGCGCGAGGAGGAATAGAGGTTGTCGCCAGGACGCAGGTGCGAGTTCCACGGTGCCGGGTTGCCGGTACCGAAGAACAGCAGGTTGGTGTCGGCATCATAGTAGCCGCCCAGCCAGGGCGCGGCGCCGCCGGTCTTCCACAGGTCGCCCGGCCAGGTCTTGCCGGCCTCGCCACCACTGATGCCATTCTCGACGGCCTTGCCGTCCTTGTAGACGTAGCCCATGTGACCTTCGACGGTCGGGCGACTCCAGAGCAGCTCACCGTTCTTCGGATCGTAGGCTTCGATCTTGCCGACCACGCCAAACTCACCACCGGAGACGCCAGTGATCAGCTTGCCGTTGACCACCAGCGGCGCCGCGGTGATGGAGTAACCCGCCTTGTGATCGGCGACGTTCTTGCGCCATACCACCTTGCCGGTGTCCTTGTTCAGCGCCACCAGCTTGGCGTCGAGGGTGCCGAAAATCACCAGATCGTCATACAGCGCGACACCCCGGTTGATCACGTCGCAGCAAGGGCGGATATCGTCCGGCAGGCGCGCTTCGTACTGCCACAGCTCGCGCCCGGTGCGCGCATCGACGGCGAACACCCGCGAATAGGAGGCGGTGACGTACATCACACCGTCCTTGATCAGCGGCTGCGCCTGCTGACCACGCTGCTTCTCACCACCGAAGGACATGGTCCAGACGGGGCGCAGTTCCTTGACGTTCTGCTCGTTGAGGATGTTCAGCGGGCTGTAACGCTGGCCCTGCAAGCCGAGGCCGTTGGTGACGATCTCGTCGGTGGTGGTGGCGTCCTTGAGAATCTCGGCGTCGGTGACCGCCAGCGCGGCGGCGGACGGCAACAGCATGGCGGCACAGAGTGCGGTGAGGAGGAAAGGCTGGCGAAGACCGGCGTGTTTCATTGCGGCTACCTCTGCGGGTTCATTGTTATTGCCGGGAAATTTTCCCGGTCTGCCGCAAATTCTTGGCTCACCCGGGTCACCCAACAATTGCACCCCCAGCCGATTTTCCTCGTTCCTTGGTAGCAATACCTGCCGTACCCGCCCCCGGACAGATCGCCGCAAGTAGCAACCAGGCGCCACCAAAAGCCCATGGTGCTGGGATGACGCGGCCCGTAGAAAGGCACCTCCCAACCATAAGGAGAATGCCCATGGGACGCGTACTGCTCGCACTGCTACTGGCCGCGTTGCTTGGCCAGGCGGAGGCCGAAAGCCTGAAGATTGGCCTCAACTATCCGCGAACCGGCAACTACAAGGATGAAGGCCTGGAGCTGCGCCGCGGCGCCCTGCTCGCCGTCGAGGCGATCAACCGGCAAGGGGGCCTGCTCGGCCAGTCGCTGGAACTGCTCAGTGAGAACACCGATTCCAATGCAGCCCAGGCCACACGCAACGTCGATCACTTCGCCAGCCAGGGTGCACGTATGGTCTTCGGCAGCGCCACCAGCGAAGAGGCCATCGCCGCCGGGCAACGGGCCCGCGAGTTGGGTCTGCTGTATTTCGCCACCCTTGGTTACGCCAACGAAGTCACCGGCCAGGCCGGCCAGCGCTACCTGTTTCGCGAATCCGGCAGCGCCTGGATGAGTGCGCGGGTGCTCGGCGAGTACCTGTCCTGGCATCTGCCGCGCCAGCGTTATCACTACATCGTCATCGACGATGCCTGGGGCCGCAGCATCGAGCAGACCCTGCGCCTGGCCACCGGCAGCGCTGACCGTGCCCGTCATGGCCGCAGCGCCCTGCCCTCCGGCCCGTTGCGCCGCGAGCAATACCGCGCCGCCATGGACAAGGCTGCGGCGAGCGGTGCCGACGTGCTGGTCCTGGCGCTACTCGGCGACAACCTGCAACGCAGTATGCGCATGGCTCACAACATGGGCCTGAAGCAGCGCATGCAGATCATCGTGCCGAACCTGACCAAGAGCCTGGTCCAGCAGGTTGGCCCGCAGGTGATGGAAGACGTGATAGGTACCGAAACCTGGACCTGGGACACCCCGAAACTGGAAAACAGCGAGGCCGGCCAACGCTTCGTCGAACGCTATCTGCGCGAGCATCAGGAGTATCCAGGCGGTACCGCGGCCTCCGCCTACACCGTCGTCCAGCAATGGGCCGATGCAGTCAGGCGCAGCGCCAGCACCGACGCCGAAACCCTGATCGCAGCACTCGAAGGCCACCGCTACCAGTTGCTCAAGGACGAGCAGCAATGGCGCGACTTCGACCATCAGAATTTGCAGAGCATCTACGCCGTGCGCGTGCGCAAGCGTGACCAGATCATGCGTGACACCCTCAAGCAACATTACTTCGAGATCATCCACCGCATGAGCGGCGAACAGGCCGCGCCCAGCCATGACGAATGGATCCAGGAGCGCGGCGAAGTGCTCAGCCTGCAGTGAGCTCCGTCACCAAGCAGGCTTTACAGGCTCCACGATGATTGCGGCGGCCCCGGCTTTGCCCGACACTTGGCCGCCCGCACATTCTGATCGGAGACGCCCGTGCCCCACCCTCGCCAGGAAATTCTCAACCATCCCGATGCACTGGACTGCACTGTCTATCGCCCGGACGAGCAGGACCCGGATGCCGAAGAGCAGGATCTGGGCGACGGCAAGGTGCTGATCACCGGCGCCTTCGAGCCGCCGCAGGATTGGGATGCGCACCAGCGCGAGGACTACTACGGCGAAGAAGACCCTACCCACTTCGTCAGCGCCCATATCGAATGCCTGGCCAAGCCGGCGACTCGGGACTTCTTCATGCCCGAGAGCGGTGATTATGTGGCCGTGCAGTCCAGGCTGGGCGAAGTGGTTATGTATTACGTCTACGACCACGAAGAGACTGAGCACGGCCGTCATTACGTGCTGATTCGTGATGATGAAGAGCTCTGATCGCTGAGAGTGGGAGGCGCTTCCGCGGCGACGCTTTTATACGCAAGTCGCGGCTAAAGCCCCTCCCACAGGGTATTCCAGCACATGCTGGTGCGCGCGGCGCACCCTACCAAGCCGTGGCGACGTTCGCGTAGGGTGCGCCGCGCGCACCGATGACACCCCAGGCTTCTAATCCTGACGATCAACCCGCCCCATGGCGTTGCGCTCATAGCGCGGGTAGAGGTGGCTAACACTGCGGATCAGCTCATAGCGCGGCAGGTTGACCTGAGCGAAGCGCTCGGGGATCGGCGTACGAATCAGTTCGTTCATCTCCGCGCCCTGCTCTGCCCCCTGACGCAGCAAGCCATCGAGCCAGCCCAGGTAATCACGCATCTGCACGAACGGCGCCGCATCAGTGGTCACCGGACCATGGCCGGGCACGATCTGCTTCCATGGCGTTGCCTCGAGCCGGTCCAGATCAGCCAGCCACACATCCAGCCCGGGGCTGTTCGGCGTGGTCAGCGCACGCTGATAGAACAGGATATCGCCGGCGAACAGCACGCCCGTGCGCTCATCCAGAATCGCCAGGTCGGCGCCGGTATGCCCCTGTAGCGCCAGCAGTTGCAGGCGCCTGCCGCCAATTTCCAGCGTGCCTTCCTGCACCTCCTCGGTGGGCAACACCACTTCGGTGCCGCGCATCCAGTCGCCGACCAGGCGGTACATGTTCTCCGCCATGGCGTCGCCCTGTTCGGCCAGCAACCGGGTGGTCTCGGGCAATGCCGCGATGGGCACCCCGGCGAAAGCCTGGTTGCCCAGCACATGATCGGGGTGATGGTGAGTCAGCAACACGCGCAGCACCGGTTTGCCGGTGGTTTTCTCGATGCTCTGGCGCAGCGCCTCGCCGTAGCGACGCGACGGACCAGTGTCGATCACCACCACGCCGTCTGCGGTTTCGATAAAGCCGACGTTGACGATATTGCCGCCGTTTTCCGCCGCGAAATTATCGGTACTACCCTCCAGAAGCCAGACGCCCTCGGCGATCTGTCGGGGTTGCAGGTGGTAGTCGAGCGCCTGCGCCAGGCTGGCGAACAGGCAGGTCAGCAGTAGCACCCAACGCATGGAGGCCTCCTAGATGGGGTTGGTGCGCACGGCGCACCCTACCGGTCGCAGCGTTCAGAACGCGGCCTGGAATTCGTTGCCGTTGTTGTCGCGCAGCCAGACCTCGGCCTGCCGGTCGTCGCGCAGGTCGAAGGTCAGCGTCGGGTTCTCGCTGACCGCGGGAAATAACTCGATGCGCCCCAACACCTGACCATCGGCATCGCGCAGCTCGGCTTCTTCGATGTAGAACTCGGGAATGCCGCCGACCAGACCGTTGTCCATCGGGTGCGACACCTGCAGGCGCAGGCGGCTGTCCTCGCCACGCACGAAGCGCTTGCCCAGTACCTGGCCCAGACGCTCCTCCCAGCCGGCCTCGGCACGCACCACGCTTGGCGCAGTACAGCCGCCACCCGCTGCCTCGACGCGGGCCGAACCGATATGCCAGACGCCATCGTCGGTGAGCACTGCCGCGCGAATCGGCGTGGCCTGCTCGACCCGAATGCGAATGGCCAGGCTCGGCTCCAGATGCTCGCTGGGAGCGAAGTCGAGGATACGCGGGATAGGGTTGAGCTCGGCCCAGGCCAGAATGCGCTTGACCTTGCCGCGGTAGGCGCTGGCGTCGATCTGGATCGGCACCTGGCGCGCATCCTCGGCGAATGGCGGCACCTCGAGGCGAACCTTGTCGTCGAAGACGAAGGCATCTCCGTTGAGCAGGCGCTGGTGATAGTAGTCCCACATCACCGAGGTGACCGGATCGGGCGCGGCGGCCCGCGCTTCCCAGGCCCAGGCAAACAGGGCCAGCAATATCAGGCTACGCCAATCCATCGCCCACCTCCGGCTCGACTCTTATTGGTATTGTTCCGGCTTCTCGTAGCGCAGCCCGTAGCGCGCGTACAGGCGCTCGAGTGAGCCGTCGAGGATCATGTTTTCCAGCTGTTCTTCGAGGGCATAGGCCAATTGCCGATTGGTTTCGTGCACCGCCATGCCGATTTCCCAGATCTGCCGGCCCATGTCCGGGTAGGCGTTCTCGGCCAGCGCCAGTTGTGGGTCATCGGCCTCGTGCACCAGCCAGTCCACCTCACCCCGCAGCGCCATCACCGCATCCACTTCACCACCCTGCATGGCCGCAAAGGCCAGCTTCGGCGTTGGGTAATGGCGGGTTTCCTGGCTGAGCATGCCGCCCTGTACCGAACTCAGGTAGAACGAGGGCACACTCTCGACTTCGACGCCGACCGGGTGCTGGCGCAACGCGACGATGCTCTGCACCTCGGGCAGACGCCGACGATCGAACGCCAGCTGCCAGCGCTCACGCTGATAGGGGCCAAACATCACCACGAGTTCGTTGACCAGCTCGCCCAGTTCATTGCGCATCTGCGCGTAGTCGCGGTCGTATGGCACACGCAGCATCACATCGGCCAGTTGGCCCTGCGCTGTCACCCGGCCACGCCAGATGTAGTCACGCAGGTCGTCGTCGAGCTTTTCGCCTGGCGGCGCCCACATCACTTCAAGCTTCAGCCCAAGCCCTTCTGCCAGCGCCTTGGCCAGCTCGTAGTCGACGCCACGTGGCTGACCGTCCTGCTCGTAGCTGTAGGGCGGGAAGTTCTGGTACAGCGCCACGCGCAGGATGCCCGACTCGGTGATACGGTCGAAGTCGCGCACCTGCGCCTGAGCAACGCCCAGGCCTAGCAGCAGGCCAAACAGGAGGATCAGCCGGCGCATGACGCGAGCGCTTATGAAGAAATCGTCGCGAGCGATGGCAGGTCGCGCTTCGCCGGAGCACAGCAAGCGGAATGTATTGAAATACATGAGCATTGCGAGCACCGCCGAAACGCGAGATGCCGAGCGCAGCAGGTTTATCATCAAGCGCTACTCCTCGACGTGCACGCTCTCCAGGTAGCTACGCACTGCCCACAATGCTTCCTGACTGAGGAAGTCGGCCATCTTCGGCATGTACACGCGCCCATCGCGCACCGCGCCGTTGATTACTCGCTCCTTGAACCATTCGTCACCACTGGCGCCCAGTTCCAGCATCCGCAGGTCGGGGGCGATACCGCCGGACTTGGCTTCCAGGCCGTGGCAGGCAGCGCAGTTCTGGTTGTAGGCCGAGGAGCCAATCTCGATGGCGCGCGGGTTGTCGCGATAGGGGTTCTCGTCCAGCCATTCCTCACCCAGCGGTTCCAGACCATCAGTGTTCACCGCCTGCGGTACCACATCGCCGTGCGCCCAAAGGTTGGTCGATGCGGCGAGCAACAGCAGCGCCAGGGTGGATTGGATCTTCTTGTTCATGGCTAGGACCTCATCTAATGCACGCAAGACAGCCCATACAGAGCTCGTGGCGACCATCTTAGAAAGGCAGTGCAACGCGCCGAATGCTGCTTTGGTGGTCGCGTTCTAGTCACTTGGTAGTAGGGCTTGTGAGGGGGTGTTGGCGATGCCTTGGCAGCAAGGCCAAGTCATGGGCCGACCGGGAAATCCTCCCGGCAAAGACGGGAGTTTTTCCGTAGGCGCGAAGGTGGCCGGGTACCACCATCGGCTTGCCTCTGCTGGACATCCCCGGAACCCAGTTTTCGCGGTGTCACTGCAGCGACCTACCACCTCCAATGGGAAGCACAACGATGACAACAAGAAACCTACCCAGCACCCCGCGCCCTCTGGCGCTTGCCCTGATGTTGGCCGGCGGCCTGGCGCTGAGCCAGGGCGCGTTCGCCAAGCCGGTCACCTGGGAAGACATCGCCAACGACCACACCACCACCACCAACGTGCTGCAGTACGGCATGGGCACCAACGCCCAGCGCTGGAGCCCGCTGGCTCAGGTGAACGCCGAAAACGTGTTCAAGCTGACCCCGGCCTGGAGCTACTCCTTCGGTGACGAGAAGCAGCGCGGCCAGGAATCCCAGGCCATCATCCACGACGGCGTGGTCTACGTGACCGGCTCCTACTCGCGCGTCTTCGCTCTCGATGCGAAAACCGGTAAACGCCTGTGGACCTACAGCCACCGCCTGCCCGATGACATCCGCCCGTGCTGCGACGTGGTCAACCGCGGCGCCGCCATCTATGGCGACAAGATCTACTTCGGCACCCTCGACGCCCGCGTCGTGGCGCTGAACAAGGACACCGGCAAGGTGGTGTGGAACAAGAAGTTCGGCGATCACTCCGCCGGCTACACCATGACCGGCGCGCCGACCATCGTCAAAGACGGCAAGACCGGCAAAGTATTGGTGATCCACGGCAGCTCCGGTGACGAGTTCGGCGTGGTCGGCAAGCTGTTCGCCCGCGACCCGGATACCGGTGAAGAAGTCTGGATGCGCCCCTTCGTCGAAGGCCATATGGGTCGTCTGAACGGCAAGGACAGCACCCCGACCGGCGACGTCAAAGCGCCGAGCTGGCCGGATGATCCCAACCACCCGACCGGCAAGAAGGAAGCCTGGAGCCAGGGCGGCGGTGCGCCGTGGCAGAGCGCCAGTTTCGATGCCGAAACCAACACCATCATCATCGGCGCCGGCAACCCGGCCCCGTGGAACGGCTGGGCACGCACCAGCGACGGCGGCAACCCCAAGGACTACGACAGCCTGTACACCTCCGGCCAGGTCGGCGTCGACCCCACCACCGGCGAAGTGAAGTGGTTCTACCAGCACACCCCGAACGATGCCTGGGACTTCTCCGGCAACAACGAGCTGGTGCTATTCGACTACAAGGACAAGGACGGCAAGGTCACCAAGGCCACCGCCCACGCCGACCGCAACGGCTTCTTCTACGTGGTCGATCGCGCCAACGGCAAGCTGAAGAACGCCTTCCCCTTCGTCGACAAGATCACCTGGGCCAGCCACATCGATCTTGAAACCGGTCGCCCGGTCGAAAACGAAGGCCAGCGCCCGCCGAAGCCCAAGCCCGGTGAAAGCAAAGGTGAAGTGGTCGAAGTCTCCCCGCCGTTCCTCGGCGGCAAGAACTGGAACCCAATGGCCTACAGCCAGGATACCGGCCTGTTCTACGTCCCGGCCAACCACTGGAAAGAGGACTACTGGGCCGAGGAAGCGCATTACAAGAAAGGCTCCGCCTACCTGGGCATGGGCTTCCGTATCAAGCGCCTGTTCGACGACCATGTCGGCATCCTGCGGGCGATGAACCCGACCACCGGCAAGGTCGCCTGGGAGCACAAGGAGCGCCTGCCGCTGTGGGCCGGCGTACTCGCCACCAAGGGCAACCTGGTGTTCACCGGTACCGGGGACGGCTACTTCAAGGCCTTCGATGCCAAGAACGGCAAGGAGCTGTGGAAGTTCCAGGTCGGCACCGGGATCATCTCCCCGCCCGTCACCTGGGAGCAGGACGGTGAGCAGTACATCGGCGTGACCGCCGGTTACGGCGGCGCCGTGCCGCTGTGGGGCGGCGACATGGCCGACCTGACCAAACCGGTCGCTCAAGGCGGCTCCTTCTGGGTGTTCAAGCTGCCGAGCTGGGACAAGGCCAGCGCCCAACGCTAAAGGCCCAACGCATGGCGCACCTGAGTGCGCCATGCGCCTTTGCCTGTAGGAGCGGCTGGGCGGCATTCCGCTTCAGCCGCGAAGCGAACCAGGCCATCACCCCGAGGACTCAACATGAACTACCTGCCCCTGCTTATCCCGGTCCTGCTACTGGTAATCGGCAGCCACGCCATCGGCGCCGAAACCCAGAACGACGGCGTGCCGCAAATCAACGGCTGCCGCATCGAACCCGACAGCAAATGCCCCAACGCCAACCTGCGTGGCGCTGACCTGCGCAATCTCGACATGCGCCGCATGGACCTGTCCGGTGCCGACCTTTCCGGCGCTGACCTGCGCCACGTCAACCTCGACCTGGCCAATCTGGAGAAAGCCAAGCTACGCGGCGCCAACCTCACCCGTGCCAGCCTGCAACAGAGCAACCTGCGCCTGGCTGATCTCTCCGGCGCCAGCCTGGTCGCCATCAGTGGCTGGGCTATGTTCGCCCAGGCTGCCGAGTTCGAGGGCGCCGACATGCGCGCCGCCAACCTGGAGTTCGCCCGCCTCTCCGGCGCCAAACTGCACAACGTCCAGCTGCAGGCGGCCAACCTGGAAATGACCTGGCTGAGCAAGGCCGACCTAAAGGGTGCACATCTGGAAGATGCCAACCTGCAGGAAGTGAAACTCAGCGGCTCCAACCTGGAGAACGCCAACCTCACCGGCGCGCGCACCCGCTTCGGCAACTTCCAGGACGCCAACATGCCCGGCTGCGTGCAATGCCCCAAGGGTTGGGACTGAGCCTAATCCCGCAAGGCCCTGATTCGTAGGGTGGGCCGGGCGGCGCTCCGCTTCAGCCCACCAACAGGCAGTGCAGCTAACGCCAATCCGCGTTCTGGCGGGTTGCACCCGCCCTACGCCGTTCAACGCTCTCCCCCGTAGGAGCGGCTGGGCGGCATTCCGTTTCAGCCGCGATGCTCAAGAGCGCTTCGCGGCTAAAGCCGCTCCTACTCCCCAGGCGAGCACCAGATCCAACACCTCACGCCAAAAACCTCGCTCTCCCGCCCCGCAGCAAAACAACCTGAACCATGCCCACACAGGGCAATCCCTTCTTAGGAACAGCCAGATCGAGGCGGCAGCATCCAGGCCGTCATCAGTCATTGCCCAAGAGGGATCTGCCGTGACCACCACCACTGCAACGCCACACGTCTACCCCAACGTTCTCAGCCCTTTGCACGCCACCCTGCTGTGCGGCCAGGTGCCGCTGTTTCTCGGCGCCCTGATGGCTGATATCGCCTACTACCGCAGCTACCAGATCCAGTGGAGCAACTTCGCCTCCTGGCTGATCGCCGGCGCCCAGGTATTCGCCGGCCTGGCGATGCTGTTCGCCCTGGTCGGGCTATTCCGTCGACGCAATCCGCGCCCGCTCACCTACTTCCTGCTGCTCTTGGTTACCTGGGTGCTGGGCTTCATCAATGCACTGGAGCACGCCAAGGACGCCTGGGCCGTGATGCCCATGGGCCTGGCCCTGTCGGTGATCGTCACCCTGCTGGCCGTTGCCGCCACCTGGGTCGGCCTCGCCCAGCCACGCACAGGAGATGCCCGATGAAAACCGCCATCGCACTGACCGCCCTGCCCCTGATCCTGTTGCTGACCGCCTGCGGCGAAGAGCCTGGCAGCAACCAGCAGTTCTACGGCGCCCAGCCGGACTTGCCCGAGCCCGAACGCGGCATCCTGCCAAGCATGACCATCGCCGAGCCGACGCCCTGGGGCGATCAGCGACCTACCGTACCCGAAGGGTTCAGTGTCAGCGCCATCGCCACCGACCTGAAGATTCCCCGGCAAACCCTGGTGCTACCCAACGGCGACATCCTCGTCGCCGAAGGCCGTGGCGGCAACGCGGCCAAGCTCAAACCCAAGGACGTGATCGCTGGCGTGATCAAAGCTCGCGGCAATACCACGGTGGCAAGCGGCAACCGTCTGACCCTGCTGCGCGACGCCGATGGCGACGGCACCTACGAGCTGCAGACGGTGTTCGCCGAAAACCTCAATGCGCCCTACGGCCTGGCCCTGCACGAAGGCAACCTGTACGTGGCCAACCAGGACGAGCTGGTGCGCTTCGACTACGAAGAAGGCCAGACCGAAGCCAGCGGCCCGCCGAGCAAGGTCGCCGACCTGCCCTCGGCGATCAACCATCACTGGACCAAGGCTCTGACCATCAGCGAAGACGGCCGCTACCTGTACGTTGGCATCGGCTCCAACAGCAACATCACCGAACGCGGCATGGAGGCCGAAGTCGACCGCGCTCTGGTCTGGCAGGTGGACGCCGAAACCGGCGCCTACAAACCCTACGCCACCGGCCTGCGCAACCCCACCGCGCTGGCCATCCAGCCGGGCACCGGCACCTTGTGGGCGGTGGTCAACGAGCGTGACGAATTGGGCGAAGACCTGGTGCCCGACTATCTGACCTCGGTGCAGGAAGGCGGCTTCTACGGCTGGCCTTACAGCTACTTCGGCCAACACGTCGACCCGCGGGTGAAACCACAGGATCCAGACAAGGTCGCCAGCGCTATCGCCCCGGACTACGCCCTCGGCGCCCACGTCGCCGCGCTGGGGCTGGACTTCTCCAGCGAGGTGATGGGCGAGCAATATGCCGATGGCGTATTCGTCGGCGAGCACGGCAGCTGGAACCGCAAGAACCCGGTGGGCTACAAGGTGATCTTCGTACCCTTCGAAAACGGCCGCCCTTCAGGCGACCCCATCGACTTCGTCACCGGCTTTCGCGACGAAGACGGCAAGACCCGAGGCCGTCCGGTGGGTGTCACGGTCGACCCGAGCGGCGCGCTGATCGTGGCGGATGATCTGGCGAATACGGTTTGGCGGGTGGTGCGGGAAGGCGAGTAGGCTTTGAGGGTGGAAACCACGAAGTGTTGCCACCCTCGCCGGCTGAGTTGTGGAAATGGTGGACAAGCTTCGCGTTGTCCCCCTACAAACTAACGTTTGATTAAGGGGCGAGTTTTACCCCGTCCCAGCGAGCATAGCAGGCGATTCAAACCAAATGTTAGTCGATCACTCGGTGCAAGTGCCTTTTAAACTCTTTACTCTTGCCATTTCAAATGCCAGCGAAAGTGAGGTGGGTTCCGAATTTCTTGCTTGCTTCTTTTGCTTCCTTAACTTTGATTTATTGATCGTTTTTATTGCATGCTTCGATTGCTCTTGCTTTTGTGAGTCGTATAGCCCAATTCTTGAGTCATAAGCTTCAAATTTAATTGGAGTTAAGTTTTCTGTTAGGGCAGAAACACGATATCTGCCATTTCCTAGGCTGAATGTAAATATTCCAAGATTTTCGGGAAAAACATGCATGACGCCAGTAGAGCTAGCAAGGCATTTACGCAAGACATATAGCGTGAGGCGAAGCACTGTGTTTGAAGATGAAAGTTGAAGCATAAAGGTTTTTCTATCGATTTCAGCAAGCATGTCTAGCTGAAGTAACTCCCATCCATCTTTTTGCCACTTTGCTGAGACTGGAGCATGTTTATTGTTTGGAGGGGAGCGAAAGGGTTTCGGTAGATTTTTCGTACTGTTATCCGTGCATGGGTGCTTTGGCCAAGGAGGGCCAAGTTCGTCAAAGAAGACGGAACTCCCATAGCTATTGCAGTAATAAAAAACGGATTCACCGCAAACTGGGCAACTGGCATTTGGGACCGTAAATGAGGAAAGTGAAGCAGATATTGGAGGTACACCAGGAGGCCAGGAATGAAACAAACTAGATTTTTTGCTTTCACCTCTTCCGCTATGACCTACACCACCCCAGCCGCATGAACAACAGGCGGGATGGTTCCATGCGTTACACATATCTCAATCCTCGCCTAACAGTGATTAGATCGCCATCCATGATAATCCAATAGCAAAGAAGGCGGGGCGGTTGCAGGAGCTGAGTGCAACACGGTTATTGAATTGAAGCCGGAGCATCATGCCGCATTGCCATGGCATTTTG
>NZ_RHQP01000041.1:0-42061 GCF_003935465.1 Pseudomonas sp. o96-267 | reverse complement strand
AACGACAATGCCCCCATCGACTGATGGAGGCATTGTCTTCACCTTGCACTCAGACTGCTAGGTTTTCACACAGTCTGCGAGGGCGCCGTTTCCTTTACCGCAGCAGCAGTTACTTGCCGGTCCAGCGCTTGAGCACCAGGGTGGCGTTGGTGCCGCCGAAGCCGAAGCTGTTGCTCATCACGGTATCGAGCTTGGCGTTCTCAACGGTGCTGAGCTGGATCGGCATATCAGCCACTTCCGGGTCGAGTTCGTCGATGTTGGCCGACGCGGCGATGAAGTTACCTTCCATCATCAGCATGCAGTAGATCGCTTCCTGCACGCCGGCAGCGCCGAGGCTGTGACCGGACAGGCTCTTGGTCGAGCTGATGGCTGGGGCCTTGTCGCCGAACACAGCGCGCACGCCTTTGATTTCCGCAACGTCGCCAACCGGCGTCGAGGTGCCGTGGGTGTTCAGGTAATCGATCGGGGTGTCGACAGTGGCCAGCGCCTGCTGCATGCAGCGGATAGCACCTTCACCGCTTGGGGCGACCATGTCGTAGCCATCGGAGGTCGCGCCGTAGCCGACGATTTCCGCGTAGATCTTGGCGCCACGGGCCAGAGCGTGTTCCAGCTCCTCGACCACGACCATGCCGCCACCGCCGGCGATGACGAAACCGTCACGCTTGGCGTCGTAGGCGCGCGAGGCTTTTTCCGGGGTCTCGTTGTACTGGGTGGAGAGGGCGCCCATGGCGTCGAACAGGCAGCTTTGGCTCCAATGTTCTTCTTCACCGCCGCCGGCGAAGACCACGTCCTGCTTGCCCAGCTGGATCTGCTCCATGGCCTGGCCGATGCAGTGTGCGCTGGTGGCGCAGGCCGAGGAGATGGAGAAGTTGACGCCCTTGATCTTGAACGGAGTGGCCAGGCACGCGGATACGGTGCTGCCCATGGTGCGAGTTACACGGTATGGGCCGATGCGCTTGACGCCTTTCTCGCGCAGGGTATCGATGGCTTCCATCTGGTTGACGGTGGAAGCACCACCGGAACCGGCGATCAGACCGGTACGCGGGTTGGAAATCTGCTCTTCGCTGAGGCCGGAGTCCTTGATCGCCTGTTCCATGGACAGGTAGGCGTAAGCCGCAGCGTCGCCCATGAAGCGGAACAGTTTGCGGTCGATCAGCTCTTCCAGATTCAGGTTGACCGAACCGGAGACATGACTGCGCAGGCCCATTTCGGCGTACGAGGGGTTGAAACGGATGCCTGATTTGCCCGCGCGAAGGCTGCCGGCAACGGCTTCTTTGTCATTGCCCAGGCAGGAAACGATGCCCAGACCGGTGATCACTACACGACGCATGTGCAAGTCCTTCAGAAACTGTCGGTGGAGGTGAACAGGCCGACGCGCAGGCCTTCGGCGCTGTAGATCTCGCGCCCGTCGACGGCCACGGTGCCATCGGCGATGCCGAGGATCAGCGAGCGGCTGATGGTGCGCTTGATGTGAATGTTGTAGGTGACCTTCTTGGCGGTCGGCAGTACCTGACCGAAGAATTTCACTTCGCCGCTACCCAGGGCGCGGCCGCGGCCGGGGTTGCCTTGCCAGCCGAGGTAGAAGCCGACCAGTTGCCACATGGCGTCGAGACCGAGGCAGCCTGGCATTACCGGGTCGCCCTCGAAGTGGCACGCAAAGAACCACAGGTCCGGATTGATATCGAGCTCAGCGACGATTTCGCCCTTGCCGTACTTGCCGCCGGTTTCGCTGATGTGAGCGATACGATCGATCATCAGCATGTTTGGGGCGGGCAGTTGCGCGTTCCCCGGGCCGAACAGTTCGCCGCGGCTGCAGGCGAGCAGGTCTTCCCGGGTGTAGGCGTTTTGTCTTGTCATGCGAGCTCCTCAATTGTCCCCACGCTTCTAAGGCTGGGCGAATCGTCCTGGCCGGCGACGTCTTTCTAAATGTAGGCGTCTGCCGGCAGCCTAGTCATAGACTGTTGCGTTGTGGTGAAAGTCACAGCGCAGTGAGTACAGTTGTACTCTGCTGGTTCTGCATTGTCACATTAGGGTCTGCTCCCGTTTCATTCGCGAGCCGCGTTGCTGCGAGAAATGGCCCCCGGTTAGGCGCAGGACGCCGGTAATGGCCGCCCCTTGCCAAGTCCTGCAACAACAGCGGGGGCCATTTCCCGTGCAACCCGAAGGGCCGGGCCTGTTTTGTCGCGATGCGGCGTTACTCGATGGCTCATTTGGGCGACCAAACTTCGCATCTCGCGCCTTGCCTCGCGACAAAACAGGCTCCGGCGCGACCGCGAATGAAACCGGAGCAGACCCTCGCAGTTTCCCCTTGTAACGCCGGCTTGTCACGGGCGCTACTCGCCTATGGTCGGGGTGACAGCCAGCGCAACAGAATGCGTTGCAAGTCTGCTCGTTTGAACGGCTTTGCCAGGTAATCGTTCATTCCCGCTTCCAGGCAGGCTTCGCGGTCACCCTGCAGGGCATTGGCGGTCAGGGCGATGATCGGCACCTGTTGGCATTGCTGGAGTTGGCGGATCTGCCGCGTCGCCTCGTAACCGTCCATCAGCGGCAGTCTGCAATCCATCAGGATGGCGGCGTAGTCGTGCTGGCTGCAGTTTTGTACGGCCTGCTGACCATCGCCGACCAGACTGACCTGATAGCCCAGGCTGCGCAGCATGGCTTCGATGACCGTCTGGTTGACCGGGTTGTCTTCCACCAGCAGCACTGCCTGGCCGTCGCCGCTGCTCAGGCTCTGATTGTCACTGCTTTGTGCCTGCTCGCTGCGGGCCAGAAAGGGTAAAGGTATCTCCAGGGTGAACACCGAGCCTTCGCCCAGTCGGCTTTCCGCGCGCAAGGTGCCGCCCATGCGCTCGGCCAAGGTGCGAGCGATCGGCAGGCCGAGGCCGGTGCCGCCGTA
Source organism: Pseudomonas sp. o96-267 (assembly GCF_003935465.1). Taxonomy (NCBI): domain Bacteria; kingdom Pseudomonadati; phylum Pseudomonadota; class Gammaproteobacteria; order Pseudomonadales; family Pseudomonadaceae; genus Pseudomonas; species Pseudomonas sp. o96-267. The sequence goes on along the minus strand of NZ_RHQP01000041.1, from coordinate 39,165 downwards.
ACGGCGGGAAATCGAGGTGTCGGCCTGCTGAAAGGCGTCGAACATGTGTTCCAGGCGCTCGTCGTCGATGCCAATACCGCTGTCGCGCACGGCGCAGGTGAACCACAGCACTTGGTCGTCCAGCTGCTGCCAGCGGGTTTGCACACGAATCTGGCCTTCTTCGGTGAACTTCAGTGCGTTGCCGATCAGGTTGACCAGAATCTGCCGGATGCGAGTGGGGTCGCCTTGCATCTCCAACTGCTCCAGGCCTGGCTGGTTTTCCAGCAGCAGTTTCAGGCCGCGTTGCTGGGCGCTGTGCTGGAACACCTGAACCGAACCCTGCAGTAGCTCCAGCAGGCTGAAAGGGATGGCCTCGAGCTCCAGTGCGCCGCGTTCGATCCGCGAGAAATCGAGGATATCGTTGATCACCTTGAGCAGGTGTTCGGTGGATTCGGTGGCCAGGGCGGCGTATTCGGTTTGCTCGTCATTCAGGCTGGTGGTTTCCAGCAGTTGCAGCATGCCCAGTACGCCATTCATCGGCGTGCGCAGTTCGTGGCTCATCATCGCCAGGAAGTCGGATTTGGCGCGGTTGGCCTGCTCGGACTCCTCACGCGCCTGGATCAGCTCGGCAATCGCCTTTTGCTGCTCGTGACCGCTCTGCTCGAGGGCGCAGGCGAGGTTGTTGATGTGCCGGGCGAGGTCGGTTAGCTCGTCATTACCGCGCTCGATCAGCGAAGGTCGATAATCGCCGCTCTGGATGCGTTCCAGAGCTTGGCTCATGGCGCTCAACGGCTGCGCCAGACGCCTGGCCAGGCGCCTGGCGAGGAGAAAGGTCAGCAGCAACGCCAGCAGCGACAGAATCCCGGCCTTGAACAGTATCTCCTGCTGGCGCGTGTTGAAGGTGTCGTTGGACATGCCCACTACCACCCGGCCCAGGTAGCCGTCGCCGAGTGTCTTGCCCAAAGGTGGCAGCGCTTGCGTGCGGGCAGGCTGGCCTTGCAGGCGAATGGGGGCCTGGAACACCTCGACTTGCGGCGTGCTATGGCCTTGTTCCTTGGGGCGTTCGACATACACCAGGATATTGTCGTCACGGTCGCGCACTTCGGCGAAGCGCACGTCGGGGGTGCTCAGGATGGCACGCAGCAGGCTTTCCAGTGTGTTGAGGTTGTCGTTGAGCACGCCGTATTCGGTGGCCGGCGCCAGTTGATTGGCGATCAGCTGGCCGATATGGCCCTGCTCCAAGCGCAGGTCCTGCAGGCGGGTGAAGGTGAGGAAGCCGGTCAGCAGCAGGGTCAGCAGCAGGGCCGGGCCGACACTGATCAGCTGGGTGCGGGTGTGAATGTTCCAGCCGCGACGCTGGTTCATGGCTCTACCATCCTTGGAAAGCGGCGCTGCTGCCTGACGAGAGGTGCAGGGTGGGGGCAAGGGGCTGCCTGTGGGCACGAATCGTCCTTGGCAATTAACGTCGATCCAGCATGTTAACCGACCCCACGCGCTTTGCCAGCGCCAGGTGTCTGCACTCTGCGGTAATTCTCGTTTGCCCCACCTAACTGACGGCCAGCGCTGAACTTTTGCCCTGGCCGGGCACTCTCGGCTCCGTATAATGCACGCAGACCGCCATTACCAATGGCCTCATTCGGAAGACCTATGACACAGCTCCAACCCATTGCCGTACTCGGCGGCGGCAGCTTCGGCACCGCTCTGGCCAACCTGCTGGCAGAGAACGGCCAGCGCGTCCTGCAATGGATGCGTGACCCCGAGCAGGCCGAGCAGATGCGCCAGAGTGGCGAAAACCCGCGCTACCTGAAGGGGGTCAAGCTGCATAGCGGTATCGAGCCGACCAGTGACCTCAGTGGTGTACTGCAGCAGGCCGAGCTGGTGCTGGTCGCATTGCCTTCCAGCGCCTTGCGCGATGCCCTGCAACCGGTGGCGCCACTGCTGGCAGGCAAGATGCTGATCAGCACCACCAAGGGCATCGAAGCCAAGACCTTCAAGCTGATGAGCCAGATTCTCGAGGAGATCGCTCCCGAGGCGCGTATTGGCGTGCTGTCCGGGCCGAATCTGGCCAAGGAAGTGGCTGATCACGCGCTGACCGCGACAGTGATCGCCAGTGAAGACGAAGAGCTGTGCTCGCGCGTGCAGCAGGCCTTGCATGGCCGGACCTTCCGCGTCTATGCCAGTGCCGACCGTTTCGGCGTCGAGCTCGGCGGCGCGTTGAAGAACGTTTACGCCATCATGTCCGGCATGGCGGCGGCGCTGGGCATGGGTGAGAACACCAAAAGCATGCTGATTACCCGTGCCCTGGCGGAAATGACCCGTTTCGCGGTCAAGCTCGGCGCCAACCCGATGACCTTTCTCGGTCTGGCTGGCGTCGGCGACCTGATCGTCACCTGTTCGTCACCGAAAAGCCGCAACTATCAGGTCGGCTTCGCCCTGGGCGAAGGCCTCAGCCTGGACGACGCGGTGCAGCGCCTTGGCGAAGTCGCCGAAGGGGTCAATACGCTGAAGGTACTCAAGGCCCGTGCCGAAGAACTGGACGTCTACATGCCGCTGGTCGCTGGCCTGCATGCCATCCTCTTCGAGGGGCGTACGCTGGCTCAGGTCATCGAATTGCTGATGCTCGGTGAACCCAAGACCGACGTCGATTTCATCCCCACTGCAGGTTTCTGAACCCGATAGCCAATCAAGGAGAGTGACTCATGAGCGATGAAAAGCAGGAGTTGGCGCGTGAATCGATTCTGTTGCGCATTCTGTGGATGGTGATCTTTCTCATCATCTGGCAGTTGGCCGAATTGCTGCTCGGCGCCGTGGTGCTGCTGCAGCTTGGTTATCGTCTGTTCTACGACGCGCCGAACGCCAGCCTGCTTGGCTTTGGCGACAGCCTCAGCCAGTACCTGGCGCAGATCGGTCGTTTCGGCACCTTCAATACCGATGAAAAACCTTGGCCGTTCGCCGATTGGCCAACGCCGCGTGCGCCTGAAGGCGAAACCGCGCACAGCATTCCTCCTGCGCCGCATCCTGTGCGCGATGAGGAGCCAAAGCTGTGAGGTTATGGCTGCTGCGCCATGGTGAGGCCGAGCCACAGGCGGCCAGTGATGCTGCTCGCGAGCTCACCGCTCATGGTCGCAAGGAAGTGCAGCAGGCCGCGGCTCAGCTCGCCGGCCGGCCGTTGACGGCCATCGTCGCCAGCCCCTATGTGCGTGCCCAGCAGACTGCCGAGCTGGTACGCAGCGAACTGGGGTTCACTGGCAAGATAAACACCGTGACCTGGCTGACGCCCGATAGCGATCCCCGTGAAGCCCTGAAGTATCTCGATGAGCGTGAGCGCGCAGAGGTGCTGCTGGTCAGCCATCAACCGCTGATTGGCGCGCTGGGTGGGCTGCTGGTACACGGTCACCGGCAGGAACCGCTGCCCATACGCACCGCCAGCCTGGCTGAGCTGGAAGGTGATATCCCGGCTGCCGGGCTGATGGAGCTTCTGGCGCTGATCCACCCCCGTTGACCCTTCGTTCTGTGGCGCCGCTTGTGGCGTCACAGCTGCGTCGTGCCTGGCCTGTCGCTTCTTGGCGGCAAATGTTCCAGGCGAGAAACATTTCTTAACTTGCACCTCTTTTGTCTGCGTGGAATATTCAACCAAGCAAGTGCTTGGTTGATTCCTACAAAAACAACAAAGGAGGAAGCCCTGTGGCTGATGCAATCCGTTTGCCGCTCGAGCTGTTTTACGAACGTGAAGCAAGGCACCCGAACAAACGCTACATGGTGCAACCTTTGGGGGGCGGCCAGCTGCTGGAGCTGAGCTGGGCCGATGTCGGTGAGCAGGCTCGTCGCGCAGCCAGTTGGTTGCGCAGTCGCGAGCTGCCACAGGGTAGCCGCATCGCCATCATCTCCAAGAACTGCGCGCACTGGATCGTTGCCGATCTGGCGATCTGGATGGCGGGCCACGTTTCGGTACCGTTGTATCCCAACCTGACTGCCGACTCGATGCGCCAGGTGCTGGAACATTCAGAAGCTGCTCTGGCCTTCGTCGGCAAGCTCGATGATTGGGCGTCGATGGCGCCGGGCCTGCCGCAGGGGTTGCCGACAGTCAGCCTGCCGCTACATCCGCAGGGCAGCTTCGACTACAGCTGGGATGACCTGCAGCGCAGCGCGCCTATTCAGGATGACCCCAAGCCCGCAGCCAACCAGCTGGCCACCATTATCTACACCTCAGGCACCACTGGCACGCCCAAGGGCGTGATGCACAACTTCTCCAATTTCGGTTTTGCCGCCAGCAACGCCATCAAGCTGTTCGGTGTGGGCGAGGATGATCGGCTGATCTCCTATCTGCCGCTGTGTCACGTGGCCGAGCGCATGTTCGTCGAGTTAGCGTCCATCTACGCGGGGCAGACGATCTTCTTTGCCGAGAGCCTGGATACCTTTCTGGAGGATCTCAAGCGCGCGCGGCCGACCGTGATGTTCGGCGTGCCGCGTATCTGGACCAAGTTCCAGATGGGCGTGTACAGCAAGATGCCGGCGCAGAAGCTCGAGCGCCTGCTGCGGCTGCCAATCATCGGCCATTTCATCGGTCGTAAGGTACTCGCCGGCCTTGGCCTGGACGCCATTCGCTACGCGCTGTCCGGCGCTGCGCCAGTGCCTGAAACACTGCTCAACTGGTATCGCCGCCTGGGCATGGAGATCCAGGAGGTTTATGGCATGACCGAGAACTGTGGTTACTCCCACGTCTGTTTGCCAGGCAAGTTCAAACAGGGCTGGATTGGCCAGAACAACCCGGGTGTCGAGGTGCGCATTGCCGAGGATGGCGAAGTTCAGGTGCGCAGTGGCGCGACCATGCAGGGCTACTTCAAGGACCCGATGAAGACCGCCGAGACGCTGACTGACGACGGCTTTCTGCGTACCGGGGACAAGGGCGAGCAGGACGCCGAAGGTAACCTGCGTCTTACCGGGCGTATCAAGGAAATCTTCAAGACCAGCAAGGGCAAGTATGTCGCGCCGGCACCGATCGAAAATCGCATCGGTGAACACTCGCGTATCGAGCAGGTGTGCGTGGTCGGCGACGGCCTGCCGCAGCCCATCGCTCTATGCGTGCTCTCCGATGTAGGGCGCCAGGAGGCGGCCAATGACAGCCGCGATGAGCTTGAAAGCAGCCTCAAGGCCTTGCTCGCCGAGGTCAATGGTCGTCTCGATCATCATGAGCGGCTGCAAGGCCTGGTACTGGTCAAGGAGGTCTGGGCGGTGGAGAACGGTTTCCTCACCCCAACCCTGAAGATCAAGCGCGCGGTTATCGAAGGCACCTACGGCGAGCGTTTCGCCGAATGGCAGCAGCGCAGCGAAGCCGTGCTCTGGCACGATTGAGTATCAGTGGGCCGGGCTGACCGGCCCGGTTTCAACGCACAAGGGACACGCTCATGGGATTGTGGCAACGAACGCCCGATATCGATGCACTCAACGCGACCTTGAAAAATAGCATCGGCGAGGTGCTGGACATTCGTTTCGACGCCTTCGACGACGAATCGCTCAGCGCCAGCATGGTGATCGACTCGCGCACTCATCAGCCATACGGCCTGCTGCACGGTGGCGCCTCGGTGGTGCTGGCGGAAACCCTCGGCTCCACCGCCAGCTACCTGTGCATCGACAGCAGCCGTTTCTACTGCGTCGGCCTGGAGGTCAATGCCAACCATCTACGCGGTTTGCGCAGCGGGCGCGTGCATGCAGTGGCGCGGCCAGTGCATCTGGGCCGCACCACGCATGTCTGGGATATTCGCCTGAGTGGCGATGACGGCAAGGCCAGTTGCATCTCGCGGCTGACCATGGCCATCGTGCCTCTGGGTGAGCAACCGCCGAAACTATAATTTTCGGCCTGCAATTTCATCCAAGATTTGCCTGATCCATGGCGCTACAGTACGCGCCATGGATCACATCACTCACATTCAAAGCAGCTTGCCCGGCGTTCGTCTGATCGACGCCGAGTACCGCCGCTTCGCCTTTCCTCGGCATTTTCATCTGGAATACCACGTCGGCCTGCTGATCCAGGGGCAGCATCGCTACGCCTATGGCGGTGAGCGCCGGCATGTCGGGGCAGGGGACGTGTTGTTGATGGCGCCGGAAGGGATTCATGACGGCGCCTGCCTCGATGGCCAGAGTTACCGCATTCGGGTGATGGCGTTCGATCCCTCCTGGTTGGATGAAGCCAGTCGCACCCTGAGTGAGGGGCGTCAAGGCGCGCCGAGACTGATCACCAGCAGTTTGCGTCACCCCCTGTTATCGCTGCATCTGCAGCGCTTTCACGCGGCGATGCTGGACGGCTCGCAACTGGCCCAGGAAGAAGCGCTCTGGCAGGCGTTGGCCCATTTGCTGGAGATGGGTTCGACGTTGCGTGTCAGCGAGCCGCATCGCGTTTTCGATCCGCGCACCTGGCAGCGGCTGCGCGACTGGCTGGAAAGTCGTCTGGACGATCCGCCTTCGTTGGATGAAATCGCCGCTTTCTGCGCCATGAGTCCGTGGCAGGCGTTGCGGCGTTTCCGCGAGCACACCGGCCTGCCACCGCATCAGTGGCTGACGCAGCTGCGTTTGCAGCGGGCATTGCCGCTGGTGCTGGCCGGTGAGCCTCTGAGCGAGATCGCCTTGCGCCTGGGCTTCTACGACCAGGCGCATTTCTCACGCTTGTTCCGCCGCACCTACGGTCTGCCACCGGCGCGTCTGCGTCAGGGCTGAGCCACTCACACATCGCGTTTTTCATGTTCCTGGAGATCACCATGCAGGAGACGTCCGTCTTGCTGTCGCTGGCTGCCGTGTTCGCGGTGGCCCTTATCAGTCCCGGCCCGGATGTGGCGCTGGTGGTGCGCACCGCCCTGCATCAAGGGCAGCGTGCAGGTTTGCTTAGTGCGCTTGGGCTAGCGTGCGGCATTCTTCTGCATGGCACGCTGGTGCTCAGTGGCGTGGCTTTGCTGCTCAGTCGCACCGAATGGTTGTTCGACCTGGTGCAGGTCGGCGGCGCGCTTTATCTGGGGTGGCTGGGCATTGGTGCGGTGCGGGCCTGGTGGCGCGGCGGCGCCGGGCCAACACGGTTGGAGGGCGAACTGGCGCCTTCGCTGTTCGGTCCCTGGCTGCGCGGTGTATTCACCAACCTGGGCAACCCCAAGGCACTGGTGTTCTTCCTGGCGCTGCTCAGCAGTCTGGTGCCGGCGGACATGTCGCTGCCCGGCAAGGTGGCCTGTGCTGCTCTGTTGTTCGGCCTGAGCCTGTTCTGGTTTGGCCTGCTCGGTATGACCCTGAGCCGACCGCTGATGCGTCAGCGGCTGCTGCAGGTGGCGCCGACCATCGACTTCGTTTGCGGCCTGGTATTTCTGCTGGTGGCGGCCAGTATCGTCGGACGTCTGCTGCTGTAGCTCTTACCATTGCGCCGCCATCAATGGCCGTTACGGTCATTGCCACTGCTGCGTAGCTGCCGGAGAATCCAGGCATATTCGCCTTCTCGAGTTTGATGCATGCCGCAGCCGGTCTTTTTCGCTCATGCCAACGGCTTTCCGTCCGCCACCTACGGCAAACTTTTCGCCGCGCTGGCGCCGGATTTTCAGGTGCAGCACCTGGAGCAGCACGGTCATGACTCGCGTTTTCCGGTCAATGACAACTGGTCGAATCTGGTCGATGAGCTGATCCATCATCTTGAGGACGGCGGCGAGCCGGTTTGGGGCGTTGGCCATTCGCTCGGCGGCGTGCTGCACTATCACGCCGCTTTGCTTCGCCCCGAGCTATATCGTGGGGTAGTGATGCTCGATTCGCCGGTGCTGACGCTGGCTGACCGCATGGTGATTCGCGCCGCCAAGCGCTTTGGTTTCATCGATCGCATCACGCCTGCCGGCCGTACCCTGGGGCGCCGCGAAGCCTTTGCCGATCTTGTCGAGGCGCGCGATTACTTCGCCGGCAAGAGCCTGTTCCGCCGCTTCGATCCCGAGTGTCTGGATGCCTATGTCAGTCACGGTCTGCAACGGGCGGAGCAGGGGCTGCGCCTGAAATTCGACCCGGCCACCGAGATCAGCATCTATCGCAGCGTGCCGCATACCTCGCCGGGTAGGCCGCAGCAGCTGGCTGTGCCGCTGGCCTTGGTGCGTGGCCGCCACAGTAGAGTGGTATTACCGCATCATGCGCATCTGCTGCGGCGCATGCCGCGGGCCGAATATCACAACCTGCCGGGCGGACACATGTTCCCGCTGGAGCGCCCTCAGGCGACTGCCGACCTTTTGCGTCAGCTGTTCACCCGTTGGGCTGGTAGCCAGGAGCAACGTGCATGAGCATGGGTTTCGAGGAAGTTCGTCTGAGTTTGCCGCATATCGAGCTGGCCGCTCATCTCTACGGGCCGGAGGACGGTGTGCCGGTGCTGGCGCTGCACGGTTGGCTGGATAACGCGGCGAGCTTCGCGCGGCTGGCGCCGAAGCTCGAGGGGGTGCGCATCGTCGCCCTGGACTTCGCCGGTCATGGTCACTCCGAGCATCGTTCGGCTGGCGCCGGTTACGCGCTATGGGACTATGCCTTTGACGTCCTGCAGGTCGCCGAGCAGTTTGGCTGGGAGCGATTTTCCATCCTGGGTCACTCCATGGGCGCGATCACTGCGGTGTTGCTGGCAGGGGCGATGCCGGAGCGGATCGCGCGCTTGGCGCTGATTGACGGGCTGGTGCCTTATACCGGTGAGGCCGAACAGGCGCCGGAAAAGCTGGGTGAAGCGCTGCGCGCCAGGCAGGCGCTCACCGACAAGCGCAAGCCGGTGTATGCCGAGATGGCGCGTGCTGTCGAAGCTCGTATGAAGGGCGTGGGGGCGGGCAGTCGTGAGGCGGCCGAACTGCTTGCGCAGCGAGGGTTGATGCCGGTGCCGGGCGGTTACACCTGGCGTACCGATAGCCGCCTGACCCTGCCGTCGCCGCTGCGTCTGAGCTGGGCCCATGCCCAAGCGTTCGTTCGCGCGCTGCAATGCCCGGTCAGCCTGGTGTTGGCGGAGCAGGGCATGATGGGCGCGCAGTCGGCCGTGCGCAGCTTGCTGCAGAATCTGCCGTTCGACGTGCACCGTCTGCCCGGCGGACACCACCTGCATCTGGATGATGAAGCCGGCGCGCAGCTCGTAGCGGATTGTTTCAATCCATTCCTGCGCTTGCCTTGACTTGCCTGCAGTCGTGGGGAAAGGTGTGGCGGTCTGCCATGGAGGATCGCATGATCGACCCGTTAAACGTCGCCACTCGCTGCTCAGCAAGCCCGTCTGCCGCTTCCCTTCAACAGGTTTCCACTCGATGACGGGGCGCATGAAGCTGTTCTCGGCAGCGCTTGCCACCTTTTGCAGTGGGGCCGTGCTGGCAGCCGATCTGCCTGGCAGTCGCGACCTTGAGGTATTGCCGCGTTTCCCCGCCAGTCACATCGTCGCCTTCAAGGAAGCGCCTGATGTTGAGCGCATCTACCCGCAAGGCTCCATTCGCCGCATCAGCGGGCGGTTGCGCTATGAGCGGGAGGTTCTGGTACAGGGCCAGCACAGCGCGGTGACTTATGAACTGCCACGCACCCACAGTGCCGATCAGGTCTTCACCGAAGCGCGGGAAACCCTGCTGGAGAAGGGCGCGGAACTGCTTTACTGGTGCCAAGGCCGAGAATGTGGCGCGAGCAGCCTGTGGGCCAACTCGGTGTTCGGTAACGCCACGCTGTATGGCTCCGACGACCAGCAGGCGTATGCACTGTTGCGCCTGGCCGAGCCGAACCACGAGAGCTTGCTGGCGCTGTACAGCATCACCCGTGGAAATCGCCGCGCTTACTTGCATGCCGAGCAACTGGATGCTGAAGCCCCTCTGGGGGTATTGCTGCCGACGCCCGCGACCTTGCTGCGTCAGTTGCGTACCGATGGGCAACTGAAACTGCCCGACGAAGCCAAGGCCGACAGCGCCTGGGTGGAAGTGCTGGCGCGCAGTCTCAATCTCGACAGCACCTTGCGCGTCAGCCTCGCCGGTAGCCAGGCCGAAGCCTGGCGCGAGGCGTTGATCGAGCAGCGTGTGCGCGAAGCCCGCCTGGAGTTGGGTGAAAGTTCGGATGAAACACTGAGCGTGCGTTTGTTGCGTTAAGCTAGCACTCGCAATCGCCATAACAGAGCGCCCGTAAGGGCGCTTTGTCGTTTCGTCGAATGGAGTTTCGCTTGATGGCCACTAATGATCGTCTGCTGGTGCAGATTCTTCTGCTCGGCCTGCTGGCCGCCAGCCTCTGGGTGCTGGCACCATTCTGGTCGGCGTTGTTCTGGGCCGCCGTGCTGGCCTTTGCCAGCTGGCCGCTGATGCGTCTGCTGACGCAGTTGCTCAATGGGCGCATGTCGCTGGCAGCGGGCATCCTCACCGGCGTCTGGGTGATCATGGTGGCGGTGCCGCTGGTGTGGCTGGGGTTCAACCTGGCTGACCATATCAAGGATGCCAACGCGTTGGTCAAGGATCTGCAGGTCGAAGGTCTACCGCCACCGCCAAGCTGGCTGGGCAGTATTCCGCTGGTTGGTGATCGCCTGGTGGAGCTGTGGCGCACCATCGATCAGCAGGGCGCAGCCTTCTTCGATACGCTGCGGCCCTATCTGGGGCAGGTCGGCAACTGGCTGGTGGCACGTAGTGCGAAGATCGGTGCGGGCATGGTCGAACTGGCCCTGAGCCTGGTGCTGGTGTTCTTTTTCTACCGTGACGGGCCGCGCCTGGCGGTGTTCGTGCACAGCCTGCTGGAACGACTGATCGGTGAGCGTGCCGATCATTACCTGGAGCTGGTCGCCGGCACCGTGCAGCGGGTGGTAAACGGCGTGATTGGCACCGCCGCCGCGCAGGCCGTGCTGGCTTACATCGGTTTCGTCATCGCCGGGGTGCCGGGCGCCCTGGTGCTGGGCCTGCTGACCTTCGCCTTCAGCTTCATCATGATCCCTCCGCTGATTTGGGGCCCCGCCGTGGCCTGGTTGGTGTGGCAGGGCGAGATCGGCATGGCGATCTTCCTGGGTATCTGGGGCTTTTTCATCATCAGTGGGGTGGACAACATCCTCAAACCCTACCTGATCAGCCGTGGCGGCAACCTGCCGCTGGTGGTGGTGCTGCTCGGCGTATTCGGCGGCATTCTGGCCTTCGGCTTCATGGGCCTGTTCCTTGGCCCGACCTTGCTGGCGGTGGCCTACAGCCTGCTCAGCGACTGGGTGGCGGACAAGGCGCCGCCGGCAGAAGCAGTGGTCGACAAACCACTGCCGGGCGAGGAAACACGCGTCTGATCAGCCGCGTTCGCTTTCGTATTTATCGAGGGTGTCGCGAGCGATCTGCCGACCCAGCATGATCAGCTCCGGCGCCTTGTAGAACTCGAAGAAGCGGCAGGCCCGCTTGGGTACGTTGATCAGGATGTCCGGCGGGTAGCCGGCGATCTTGTACTGCGCCAATGAGGTCTGCATCACCTCGAAGCTCTGGTTGACCAGCTCCAGTAGTGACGCCGGCCCGCTGAATTCGGCTACCCGTGAGCCGCTGGCGGATTTTGGCGCGGGTTCATCATCCTCTTTGCGACTAGGCGCCGCGGCCGGGCTGATGTCATCGGCGAGGCTCTGTTCCTCGGCGAGCAGCAGGGTTTCGTCCTCGCTCTTGCGGCGAAAACTGGGCAGACGCGAGCCGAGCGACGTCATCAACTGGTCGATGCGCCCCTTGAGAGCGGCAGGGCGTTCGATCACTGGCAACTGGTAGTGATTCTGGTTGGTGGCGTTGAGGTTGACCGCGATGATCAGGTCGCAGTGGCTGGACACCACCGGGACGATCGGCAACGGGTTGAGCAGGCCGCCGTCGACCAGCATGCGCTTGCCCTGGATGACCGGGGTGAATAGGCTCGGGATCGCCGCCGAGGCACGCATCGCCTGGTGCAGGCAGCCTTCCTGGAACCAGATTTCCTGCTGGTTGGTGAGATCGGTGGCGACGGCGGTGAAGGGGATGGCGAGGTTTTCGATATCCACGTCGCCAACGATTTCCTGAATGCGCCCGAACACGCGCTCACCGCGAATCGCACCGAGACGGAAGCTGACATCGAGCAGGCGCAGCACGTCGAGATAATCCAGGCTTTCCGTCCATTCACGGTATTCGCGCAACTTGCCGGCAGCGAAAATACCGCCGACCACCGCGCCCATCGAGCAGCCGGCGATGCAGCCGATTTCATAACCGCGCGCTTGCAATTCCTCGATCACGCCGATGTGCGCATAGCCGCGCGCACCTCCGGAGCCCAGCACCAGCGCCACTTTCTTGCTCATCGATAACTTCCCTCTGTGAAGGCTCCGACCTTACTCGGGCGCTGAGGCTCAGCCAAGGGCGCGTTTGCTAGAATCTGCCGGCTGACGCTTCGCAGGGGCGATGGGCTCGCCATCCGTTCGTCGGCGCCGGTATGATCAGGCAAGCGAAGCGGCGGGCGCCGGGCACTTTCCCCATGCCGCAGCGTCATAGTCTGGGCCAACCCGTAGTCATATCCGTTCGAGGAGTGTGGTCGATGAAACACTGGATCTGTTTGCCGCTGCTTGCGGTGACGCTCGTCGGCTGTGCCGGCAAGACCGTCTACCGTGAGACCTGCGCCAATCAGCTGGATGCCGCCTGGAAGGAACTGAGCATCGCCGAGGCCGAAGGCTTCGCCGGTACCGTGAGCTATTCCAAGGCATTCTCTCTGCTCACCGCTGCCAAGACCCAGCAGCAGTTTGAAGCCTACGCAGGCTGTACCAGCAAGGCCGAACGTGCGCGCTTCTACATTCGTGAATCGCGAGCGGGGCGTTGATGCAACTCGATTTCGCCGATCTGAGCCCGCTTGAGGCCTACCGCTGGCTGGCCTCCAGTGTCACCCCGCGGCCCATCGCCTGGGTTTCGACCCGCTCGACCGACGGCGTGGCCAACCTGGCGCCGTTCAGTTTCTTTCAGGTGATCAGCGACAACCCCCCGACCTTGCTGGTCAACGTCAATACTCGCGATGACGGCAGCCTCAAGGACAGCCTGCGCAATGCCCAGGCCAGTGGCGAACTGGCGATCCAACTGGTCAGCTTCGCCCAGGCCGAGGCGATGAATGCCAGTGCTGCGATCCTGCCCCATGAGGTCAGCGAGTTCACCCGCTGTGGTATCGCCAGCCAGCCGTGTGAGCGCATCGACGTGCAGCGCGTCGTTGGTGCAGCGGTGACCTTCGAATGCCGCGTAGCGCAGATCCAGCCCTATCCGCCGCAACAGCCCAATTGCCACCTGATCTTCGCCGAAGTGCTGCTGGCGCACATCGATGATGCGGTGCTCAACGAGCAGGGACGTATCGACCCGCTCAAGCTCGATCTGGTCGGTCGCCTGGGGGGCAGCGCCTACTGCCGCACACGGGATCTTTTCCAGATGCAGCGGCCCTGAACCCGTTCTGAAAACGACGTCGAGTTAACTCTCCCGGCCATATTGCTGTCTGCTGGCTTGTCGCCAGTAATGTTGCACTCCTATGTTCCAGAATTGTCTGGCCGTTGAATAACGCAGGTAGTTTTTCAACGGCCTGTTTGGGCTGGCTGCAGTAGGCAGGGGGGTGTCATGGGTGGCTCATTGAGCAAGCGGCTGGCCAGTCTGAGCACGGCCAGCAAGTTGATGCTGGGTTTTGCTCTGGTATTGATTCTGACTGTTCTGGTAGCGGTTACTGGTCTGCTGGCGTTGCGCGAAGTCAGTGCTGGCGCCGAGCTGCAGCAACGCATGAGTGCGCTTGGCGAGCAGGTGCTGCGCATGCGCCAGAGTGAGCAGGCGTTCGCGCTGAGTGGCGACAGCCAGCACGCCGAGCGGCTGGCAGAGCAGGCTGAGAGTATTTTGCAGGCCGGACAGGCACTGCAAGGTGAGCTCGATAGCGACACGGCTGCCATTCTGGCGCAGGTCGAGCCCGCACTTGCCGACTACCGCAGCGCTTTTGCCCGTTACGTTGAACTCACCGACAACATGCAGCTGTCCCTGCAAGCCGCTGACTGGCTGGTGGTCAGTGCGGCCAACAGCCTGGATCTGCTGCAGGAGGGGTTGGCCGAAGATGGCGTCGACCTGCTCAAGAGCACCCAAGGGGAGCGTGGTGGTGACTCGGTTGCGCAGGCTGGCAAGGTCAGCAAGATCCATCAGTTGCTGCTGCAGGCGTTGGATCAGGCACGCCAGCGTCTGGAGACCAGTCGGCGCAGCGATAGCAGTGAGCAGGCGGAAATTGCCCAGGCCGGCGAGGCGCAAGCCCTGGCTGCCGAATTGCGCGATGCGCTGGATGATCCCGGTTATGCCGCGGTGCTTGGTGAGGTGGTGGTCAATGTCGACTCCTTCAATGAGCGTCTGAAGGAATACGCCACCCAGTTGCAGCAACAAAAACAGGTATATGGGCAACTGGTTGCTCAGGTCGAGCAGTTGCTGCAGCGGGTCGAGCTGGCCCTAGAAACCCAGCGTCAGGCCATGCATGCCGAGCGTCAGGCCAGCAGTGGCCTGATCATCGCGGCGGCGGCCCTGGCGCTGCTGTTTGGCCTCAGCGCGGCAATCATGATCAGCCTGGCCATCGTGCGTCCGCTCAAGCGAGTGATCGGCCTCGCTGAATCCATCGCCGCTGGCGACCTCAGTGTGCGCATCGAACTGGATCGTCGTGACGAGATCGGTCAGTTACTCGCTGCCATGCAAGGAATGTCCGCCAACCTGCGCGATATGGTTGGTCGCCTTCAGGGGGGCGTGGCGCAGATTTCCAGTTCTGCCCAGACCCTCTCGACCACTGCCGAGCAGACGCGCCAGGGCGTCAATGGTCAGAAGCTGGAGACCGATCAGGTCGCCACCGCCATGAGTCAGATGACGGCCACGGTGCACGAGGTGGCGCGCAATGCCGAGGCCGCAGCAGCTTCCACCGAGCAGGCTGACCAGCGTGTCGGTGCCGGTAGCCAGGTAGTGCGCCAGACCCTGCAGCGCATCGAACAATTGGCTCGTGCCATGGACGCAACCACCGAGAGCATTCAGCGCCTGAGCCAGGACACTCAGCGTATCGATGCGGTACTCGACGTGATCAAGAGCGTTGCCGAACAAACTAACCTGCTGGCGCTCAACGCGGCCATCGAAGCGGCGCGTGCCGGAGAGCAGGGGCGTGGCTTTGCTGTGGTTGCCGATGAGGTACGGGCGTTGGCAAAACGCACTCAGCAATCCACCGCGGAAATCGAGTCGCTGATCGCGGCCTTGCGCGAGGGTAGCCGCCGCGCCGTGACGGACATGGAGCAGAGCGCCAGCCTGGTGAACCTCACGGTTGGCGACGCCAACCAGACCGAAGGCGCTCTGGCGGCCATTGCCGAGGCGGTGAGCCTGATCTCGGAGATGAACCAGCAGATCGCTGCCGCGGCCGAGCAGCAGACCGCCGTGGCCGAGGAAATCAACCGCAGCGTCACCTCGATCCGCGATATTGCCGATCAGTCAGCTACGGCCATGGACGAAACCGCTGCGTCGAGCATCCAGCTGGCTGAGCTGGGGCGGGAGCTGCAGGGCATGGCAGGGCACTTTCGCCTGACATAGCGTCTGCCCTCACAGTTTCGTGAGCAAACTTTACATAGCGCTATGCCACGCCTCGGCGCCCCAGTAGCATCGGTGTTCTGCATAAGGAGCCAACGATGCGAACCAAACTCGATGCCTGTCTCGACTCGGTCAATCAGGTATTGCTGGGCAAAGAGGCGCAGGTGCGCCTGGCCCTGACCTGCCTGCTGGCGCGTGGTCACCTGCTGATCGAAGACCTGCCGGGCATGGGCAAGACGACCCTCAGCCATGCCCTGGCGCGCGTGCTGGGGCTGAGCTTTCAGCGTATCCAGTTCACCTCTGACCTGCTGCCGGGCGACATTCTTGGTACCTCGGTATTCGACAAGGACAGCGGGCAGTTCGTCTTTCATCCCGGGCCGATCTTTGCTGAGCTGGTGCTGGCGGACGAGATCAACCGCGCTACACCGAAGAGCCAGAGTGCGTTACTCGAAGCCATGGAAGAAGGGCAGGTGACCATCGAGGGCGCGACCCGGCCGCTGCCCGAGCCGTTCTTCGTCATCGCCACGCAGAACCCGGTCAGCAGCGGCGGCACCTTCGCCTTGCCCGAATCCCAACTCGATCGCTTTCTCATGCGTCTGTCACTGGGCTATCCGGCGCAAGCGGCGGAGCGGGCCTTGCTGCTGGGCGATGCCCGGCGCGATCTGTTGCCGCGCATGGAATCCATTCTCGACCATGCCGAACTGGCCCGCCTGCAGGCGCAGGTGACCAAGGTGCGTGCCAGCGATGCGCTGATCGACTATGTGCTGCGTCTGGTCGAGGCGACGCGTAGTCAGCCGCAGTTCGCCTGGGGGGTGTCACCGCGGGCCAGTCTGGCGTTGTTGGCTGCAGCGCGGGCCTGGGCGCTGCTGGCCGAACGTGATTACGTGATTCCCGAAGACGTGCAAGCGGTGCTGCCTTCAGTCGTGGGGCACCGTCTGCGCGAGCGCGCCGACCCTACCGGTCATGGTGGTGGCAGTCTGGTGCAATGGTTGCTGCGTGAAGTGCCGGCGCTCTGATGCGTGCAGAGCTGAAGCCGCTCTGGCGGCGCTGGTTGGCCAGGCGTATTCCGCCAGCGGCCAGCGTGCGTTTGAATCAGCGGCGCATTTTCATTCTGCCCAGCCGGGTCGGGGCTGTGTTTGCCGTGGCACTTCTGCTGATGCTGCTGGTGGGCATCAATTATCAGAACAGCCTGGCCTATGGCCTGACCTTCCTGCTGGTATCGGTGTTCGTCGTCACCATCCTGCATACCTACCGCAACCTGGCCGGGCTGGTGCTCAAGGCTGGTGGTGGCGGGGCAGTGTTTGTCGGCGAGCAGGCGCGCTTTCGCGTGCGTCTTGAGAGCCCTGAGCGCGAGCACCAGGCCGTGGCGCTGGGCTGGCCACCGTCTGAGCTGGTGGTGCGCGATGTGCCGCGCCAGGGGCAGACCGAAGTGGATTTGAGCCAGCCAGCCGTGAGACGTGGCTGGCTGCGACCCGAGCGCCTGAGAGTGGAAAGCCGTTTTCCGTTGGGCTTGCTGGTGGCCTGGAGCTGGGTCGATCTGGATCAGGCTGTGCTGGTCTACCCGCGGCCGTTGGAGGGAGAACTGCCGTTGTCGGCAGGCCTGGGCGCCGAGGAGGAGGAAGAGGGCATGCGTGCGCGCGGCCAGGGCGCCGATGATTTCCAGGGCCTGCGCGAGTATCAGCCGGGCGATTCGAAACGGCGTCTGGACTGGAAGGCCTATTCACGTGGCCAGGGCCTGCTGGTCAAGGATTTCGCCATGCTCAGCGGCCGCGATCTATGGTTGGACTTCGACAGTCTGGGTGGCGACAGCGAAATGCGTTTGTCGCTGCTCTGTTACTGGGTGCTGCAGTTCACCGAGCGGCAACAGGCATTCGGCTTGCAACTGCCTGGGCAGGTGATCGCACCGGATTACGGTGAGGGGCATCGCGATGCTTGCCTGCGCGCCCTGGCGTTGTTCGGAGCGCGCGCATGAGCAGCCTGCCGGGTATTCCAAGGATCGCTCTGACCTGGTTGCTGGTCGCCCAGGTGCTGGTGATCGTTCCGCACCTGGTGCATCTGCCGCTGTGGATGATCGCGCTGTGGCTTGGTGCTGCCGGTTGGCGTGTGCAGATCTTCCGCATGCGTGCGCGCTATCCCAATGGCTGGGCCAAGGGCGGCCTGGTGCTGCTGGTGGTGGCTGGCATCCTGCTTTCGCGCGGCACACTGGTGGGGCTGGATGCCGCGTCGGTGCTGCTGATCGCCACCTTCACCCTCAAGCTGCTGGAGATGCGCACGCGGCGTGATGCGCTGGTGCTGATCTTCCTCGGTTTCTTCTGCGTGGTGACCGCCTATCTGTTCGAGGACGGCATTCTTGCCGCGCTCTACAGCCTGCTGCCGGTTACGGCGCTGCTGACTGCGCTGGTCGGCCTGCAGCACAGTGGTTTTGCCGAGCGCCCCTGGCCACCCCTGCGCTTGGCGGGTGGCCTGGTGCTGCAAGCGATACCGCTGATGCTGTTGCTGTTCGTGTTCTTTCCGCGCATGGGGCCGTTGTGGTCGCTGCCAATGCCCAGCGACAAGGGCGTCACTGGACTGTCGGACAGCATGGAGCCAGCCGATATCGCTGAGCTCAGTCGCTCCTCGGCACTGGCCTTTCGCGCCAGCTTCGAGGGTGAGGTGCCGGCGAGAGGGCAGCTGTATTGGCGTGCTTTGACGCTGGAGCGTTTCGATGGCAGACGCTGGTCGCAGTCCAGTTACGCTGATGTACCCGTCGCGCCGCAGTGGAGCAAGGCCGGCGAACCGCTCGATTACAGCATCATCATGCAGCCCAGCGGCAAGCGTTGGCTGTACGCCCTGGATGTCGGCGAGATGGCGCAGGACAGCGGGCGGATGATGAACGACTTCCGTTGGCAGAGGCTGCGTCCGGTAGATAGGCCCCTGCTATACCAGGTGCGTTCCTGGCCTGAGGCAGCACGTGAAGCATCGGCCGAGCCACCCGGTTTGCGCCAGGCACTGCAACTGCCCGAGCAGGGCGACCCGCGCAGTCGCGCCTGGGCGGCTGAGCTGAAGGCAAAGTACCCGCAGAGCGATGCGCTGGTGGCCGCAGTGCTGCAGCATTTCAACCGTGAACCCTACGTCTACACGCTGCGCCCGCAGCCTCTCGGGCGTGACAGCATCGATGAGTTCCTGTTCGACACCCGGCGCGGTTTCTGTGCGCACTACGCTGGCGCGATGACCTTCGTGCTGCGCGCGGCGGGCATTCCTGCACGAGTCGTTGCCGGTTATCAGGGCGGTGAGCTCAATCCCAATGGCAACTACATCCAGGTACGCCAGTTCGATGCTCACGCCTGGGTCGAGTACTGGCAGCCGGGTCGTGGCTGGCGCAGCATCGATCCAACGTTCCAGGTCGCCCCCGAGCGCATCGAACAAGGGCTGGAAGAGGCCTTGAGCGCGGAGGATGGCTTTCTCGATGATCAACCCTTCTCGCCGCTACGCTACCGCGAACTGGCCTGGCTCAATCAGCTGCGCATGAGCTGGGAGAATCTCAATTACGGCTGGCAGCGCTGGGTGCTGGGTTACCAGGGTGAACAGCAGCTGAAACTGCTGCAGAACTGGTTCGGCAGCCTCGATTGGCAGCGTCTGGCGCTCGCTCTGGTGGGCACTGGCGCGCTTTTGATTGGCCTGCTGGCGCTGTGGCTGCTCAAACCCTGGCAACAGCGGGCTGATCCGCAACGCCAGGCGTTTCGCAAGTTCGAGCGGCTGTTGGCGCGCCATGACGTGCGCCGGGAAGCGGGTGAGGGCGCACGCTCCTTCGCGTTGCGCGCGGCGCGGCAGTTGCCCGAGCAGGCGGAGCAGATCGAGACATTTGCCCGATGCTTCGAGCAGCAGCGCTATGCCGGCGGGCCAGCGTCACGTGATGCTTTGCGGCAAGCACTGAGTGATTTGCGCAGAGCATTGCCCTGGCGCTTGTCGCGTTAGCGACCATTGGCCACTTGCTTGAGTGGGTGGTCGGGCTGTTAGCTTGATGCATCTTCGTTTGGAGGAGCGAGCATGAGCGATTTCATCGAGCATTGCCTGGGCCGCGTCCTGGCTCTGCAAGTGCGTTTGTATGCCTGCCAGGCACGGCTGGCCGACTGTACCGACACCGAGGCATTGCACGATTTACGCATCGCCCTGCGGCAATTGCGTAGCCTGTTGCGTCCGTTACGCGGTTTGCCGGCTGTAGATGTTCTGGAGCAGGGAGCAGCGGTGCTGGGCCGCCTCAGCGGGCCACTGCGTGATCGCGAAGTCCTGGTCGCCGAGTTGGCGCGCATGGGCCTTGCCCATCTGGCGCCTGTAGATGAGGCGCAGCGCGCCGCAGGCTACGCTGCCATTGCCAGTAGTCGCGAGTTGACGGACCTGATGCTGTTGCTCGACGGCTGGCCGGCGAATTGGCGTGAAGCCGCCAGGCAAGGCCAGTTGAACGATATAGACAAACGCATCCGGCGTCGCCTGCGCCGTCAGCAACGACAACTGGCCCGTGCGTTGCGCGATCCGGCGCATGATCGTCACCGCCTGCGCCTGTTGATCAAGCGCGTGCGTTACGCCGCTGAAACCTACCCCGCACAAAGTCGTTTGAGCAAGGCGGCGCAGCTCAGGCTCAAGCGTGCGCAAAGCGCGCTAGGCGACTGGCACGATCGGCTGCAGTGGCTGGCACAGGCTGATGCGATGGTGTCCCTGGAACCTTGCCGGGCCATCTGGCTGCAGGCTCTGCTGACTGCAGAGGGGCGCGCCGATGATGCCTTGCTGGCGCTGTATGGCGACCTGCCGAACGCAGACTAAGGTGTCATTCTCGCCGCAAATATGACCGAATAGGCATCCTTGCGGACTATCGTTCAGTCGTCAGCATCCCCTAAGATCGTCGCCATCGATGAATGCCGAGGTGCATATGATCTTTTCCGAAATGCTTGAGGCGGTGCGCCGCGATCCCAATGCCGTGGTGATCCCGGCTGAGTGGGGGCAGGGCCGCGCCAGTTTCGGCGGCCTGGTGGCGGCTCTGGCGTTCGAGGCCATGCGCGCCAAGGTGCCGCAGGGTCGTCCGGTGCGCTCGCTGGCTATCACCTTCGTCGGCCCCGTGGCGCCGGATGTTCCCGTCAGTTTTCAGGCCGAGGTGCTACGCGAGGGCAAGGCGGTCAGCCAGATGTTCCTACGCGCGGTTCAGGACGGGCAGGTGGTGACCGTGGTGCAGGGCAGCTTTGGCGCAGCGCGCCCGTCGGCGATTGCCGGGGAGGCGCTTGCCGCGCCGCAGAGCACGCCGGTGGAGCAGTGCCAGGAGTTACCCTACGTGCGCAACGTCACGCCGGAGTTCACGCGCTTTCTGGCCATGCGCTGGGGCATCGGCGGCATGCCTTTCAGCAACACGCCATCGCGGCAGATGGGCGGCTGGGTGCGTTTGCGTGGTGAGCGCGAGCCACAGGCGCTCAGCGAGGCGCACTTGCTGGCACTGGTCGATGCCTGGCCGCCTGCGGTGCTGCCCTATCTGAAAAGCCCCGCGCCGGGCAGCTCGCTGACCTGGACCATCGAGTTCGTTCAGCCGCTACACACTCTCAGCAGCGAAGACTGGTGCCTGTATCGCGCAGACATCGAATATGCCCGCGATGGTTACGGGCACGTAGCGGCGGCGATGTGGACCCACGCAGGTGAGCTGATCGCCCTGAGCCGGCAGACCGTCACCGTCTTTGGTTGAATCAGTGGCGCCAGGCAGCGCTTCAGTAACAGGCGCTTCAGGGCATCGCCCCTGTTGGTAAGAGGCTCTGCGGGCTCGGCCGTGGGCTTGCCGCGCCAGGGAGGTTTCCAGCAGGCACGAGCCACATATGCGATTGCCTGGCAGCGTCTTTACAGGCGCAACTGGCCGATGGCCTTGTTCAGCTCGCCCGCCAGCTGTGCCAGTTGCTGACTGGTGGCGGCCGATTCGAGGGTCTGGCCGACGGTCTGCTCGGTCACGTCACGGATGCCCACCACCGAGCGGCTCATTTCTTCGGCCACCTGGCTCTGCTGCGTGGCAGCCACGGCAATCTGCGTGTTGCTGTCGCGCATCAGGGCCACGGCGGCAGTGATGGCGGCCAGCGATTCCCCGGCCTCCTGCGCCAGTTGCACGCAGTGATTGGCGTTTTCCGAACTTTCGCGCATGAATTCGACAGCGTCGCGGGTGCCACCCTGCAGGTTGCCGATCATCTGGGTGATTTCGTCGGTTGAGTCCTGCACGCGCTTGGCCAGGTTGCGCACCTCGTCGGCGACCACGGCGAAACCGCGGCCCATTTCACCGGCGCGGGCGGCCTCGATGGCGGCATTAAGGGCGAGCAGGTTGGTTTGCTCGGCGATGCCGTGAATCACGCCGACCACGCGACTGATGTGCTGACTGTCTTCGGCCAGGCGCTCGATGCTGCCGGCGCTTTGGCGCACGCCTTGCGACAGGGCCGCGATGGATTGCTCGACCCGTTCGACGACCTGCTGGCCAGCGCGTGCGAGCTGATCGGCATTGAGAGACTGGTCGCGAGTGGTGCCGGCGTGGTCGGCAATATGTTGAACGGTGGCCGACATCTCGTTGATTGCGGTAGCGGCCTGATCGGTCTCGCTCTGCTGGCTGAGCATGCCCTGACGCACGGCCCCCATGCGCTCGGCCATATCGCGGGTGCTGCTGTCCAACTCGCAGGCCACCTGGCCGACGGTGCCGACCACGCGCTGATAGCCGGCTTGCATGGCGTTGAAGGCGGCGGCCATCTGGCCGACCTCGTCACGGCTGTCCAGCGGTACGCGCAGGGACAGATCTCCGCTGCGTTCGGCTTGCAGCATCACATCCTTGAGGGTGTTGAGGTGACTGAGCAGAAAACGTATCAACAACTGCGAGGCAGCCAGCAGTAACAGCATCAACACGGCGACGGCAATGGCATAGGTCAGCGCGTGCTGGGTGAACAGGTCGAGCAGGCTGGGTGCGCGCACCATGATCGCCAGATCACGTCCATCGCTGAGGGTGATGCGCTGTGCACCCACTACCGGCGAATCACCGAATAGGGCGTCGTGCGACAGTGCCTGCCAGCCGCTGGCGTCAGGAGCTCCCTGAGCGCCCGGCAGGCTGCCTTGCACCATCTGGATATTGGCTGCGTTGGGCAAGGTGGTCTGCTCTGGCCACTGCTGCAGCACGCGCGCTTGGGACACAGCTGCCTGGCGCGCATCGGCGCTGCGCGCCTGCTGCTCGATGTGCAAGGCGAATAGCACCAGGATCAGGCTGATGACGAGGACAACGGCGTTGACCGCCCAGAATTTGTACTTAAGAGAAAGATCGCTGATCCAGGCGCTCATGTTGTTGTTATCCGTCTCGCTGCGTTCTATTGGCCAAGTGCCAGTAGTATGCCTTGACTGGTAGCCATAACCTTGACGTCAATCAATACTCTGGCGCCTTAGTCTTCCACTATGGCTGGCATGCCGAAGAACGCTCGCGCACAGGTTGTGGTCTGTGCTGCCAGGGTTTCCTCGCTTTGCCCGCGGTGCAGCGCCACCTCGCGCAGCACCTCGCCGAGAAAGGCGGGCTCGTTACGCCCGCTCTTGGGTTTGGGTCGCAGGCTGCGCGGCAGCAGGAAGGGCGCATCGGTCTCCAACATCAGGCGCTCGCCGGGGATGTCCTTGAGCAGCGGGTGCAGATGCGTGCCGCGACGTTCGTCACAGACCCAGCCGGTGATGCCGATATGCAGGTCGAGATCGAGATAGGCATAGAGTGCACGGCGTTCGCCAGTAAAGCAGTGCACCACCGCTGCGGGCAACTGATCACGATAGCCACGCAGGATCTCCAGCAGGCGCTGGCTGGCGTCGCGCTCATGCAGAAACACCGGCATTTGCAGTTCGACGGCCAGGGCCAGCTGTTCTTCCAGGGCTTTTTCCTGCGCCGGACGCGGCGAGAAGTCGCGATCGAAGTCCAGGCCGCATTCACCCACGGCGCGTACTTGCGGTTGCGCCAGCAGCGCCTTGAGAGTATTGCTGCTGGCGCCGTTCCACGAGCTGGCATCATGCGGGTGAACCCCGGCGGTACTGAACAGACGTTGGCCACTGCTATCCAGCTGTCGGCAAAGTGCGAGACTCGCCTCGCTTTCATTCAGACTGGTGCCGGTCAGCACCAGCTGACACACGCCGGCTGCGTAGGCACGTTCGAGCAGCGCCTCGGCCTGCACAGCGAGGCTGGGGTGGGTGAGATTGACGGCAATATCGATGAGTTGCATGGTGCCACCTGTTGAACGCGAAGGGGCAGAATAGCAGATGGTGTCCGTTCGTCAGGAAGTCGATTTAAAACAATAAGTTGGTCGCTGTTTTTAAGGTTGATGCAAGGTTGTGGGGTGGCGCTGCAGCGTCTGGCTGTGCCAATCTCCGCGCCCCGCCAGCCTTGGCAACCTGTTTGGCGGGTTTACGGCTGGTGGCGGTCTGTCGCGCAAGGGCGTGCAGCCGGTTGCCAACCGGATCAGGTTTCGGCGGCCAACCGCCTTCTCTGGAGAGTCGATGTCGCGATTGCTGCTGATCCTGTGCCTGCTGGCCGCACTGCCGTTGTCGGTCAGTGCGCGCGTGGCCGGCCCGCCGGAGGTAGGCAGTCAGGCCCGCAGTGCACGCGATCTGCCGGCGATTCGCAGCAGCGGTGAGCTGCGCGTGCTGGTCAACCAGAGCCGCAACAGCTCGGGCTCGGTCAAGGGCCAGAGCATCGGCGTGGAGTACCACCGCCTGCGTGCGTTCGAGCAGTACCTCAATCGCAATTCCCGTGATGGCCGCAGCCTCAGGCTGAAGATCATCCCCAAGGCCAAGGATCAGTTACTCGGCGCCCTGCAGCGCGGCGAGGGCGATCTGGTCGCACCCGGCGAATTGCTCAATGTGCGCACCGGGCATGATGTCAGTGCCAGCACGGCGATTCGCCGTGAGGTGCCTCTGGTGCTGGTCTCCAAGCAGGGCAATCGGCATTACCGCAGCCTTGAACAATTGGCCGGGCGTAGCCTCTCGTTACCGGCGGGTAGCGCTGTGGGCGAAGCGCTGAGGTTGATCAACCAGCAACTGGCTGATCGCAAACTGCCGCCTATTGTGGTCGAGTGGGTCGACCCCAGCCTGGCCGTCGAGGATGTACTGGAAATGGTCCAGGCCGGCATCTTCGAACGTACGGCGGTAGAGCTGCCGATCGCCGAGCGCTGGGCCAAGGTGATGCCCAAGTTGCGCGTCGACAAGCATTTGATCCTGGCGCGTGATGGCGACATGAAATGGTTCGTGCGCCCCGATGCGCCGATGCTGCGTGCCAGCATCGACCGTTTCTTCAGCAGCTATCAGAGCCCGGCCGACCAGGATGCGGCGTTTCAACGTGTCTATCGCCGCTTGTACAAGGTGCATTCGCCACTAGGGCGCACTGAACGACAGCGCCTGGAGAAAGTGCGCCCGGTGCTGCAGCAGCATGCCGAGCAGCATGGTTTCGATTGGCTGATGCTGGCTGCGCTGGCATTCAAGGAGTCGACGTTGAACCCATCGGCGCGCGGTGCCAGTGGCGCGACCGGGTTGATGCAGATCACCCCGGCGGCGGCGCGTAGCGTGGGGGTGAGCAATATCCAGAACCTCGACGGTAACGTTCAGGCCAGCAGCAAGTACCTGGCGATGATCCGCCGCAACTTCTTCAACAGCCCGCAGCTCAATGAGCGCGAGCGCATGGCGTTCGTCCTGGCGGGCTACAACCTGGGGCCGCAACGGGTGCAGAGTCTGCGTGCCGAGGCACGCAGACGTGGCCTCAACCCCAATCAGTGGTTCTTTCAGGTCGAGCGTGTGGCCATGGAAGAGATGGGCATGGGCGTGGTGAGTTATGTGAATGCGGTGAATAAGTACTACCTTGCTTATGACCGTGAGCGCTATTTGCTCGAGCCGCAGTTACGGCGTCTGACGGCCAACTAAATATCAAATTAATCGATTTATATAAGCGGTATTTTGCTGTTTTATGATCAAATAAATTGGATATTCTATGCGCCATCTACCCCACACAACGAAGGATGCCTTGCAATGAACAACCTGATCAAAAGCATTACCGCTAGCCAAGCCGGCCTGGGTATCACCATCCTGCGCATCGTCGCCGGCATTACCTTCGCCGCCCACGGCTCGCAGAAACTGTTTGGTTGGTTTGGCGGTTATGGTCTGGCGGGTGTTGCGCAGTGGATGGAGAGCATCGGTCTGGCTCCCGGTTACCTGATGGCGCTGGCGGCCGGTAGTGCCGAGTTCTTCGGCGGTGTGGCGCTGATCATCGGCCTGCTGGTGCGTCCGGCTGCGGCGGTACTGGCGGTGACCATGCTGGTGGCGATCTTCACCGTGCACCTGGCCAACGGTTTCTTCATGAGCAACAACGGTTACGAGTTCGCCCTGGCCCTGCTGGCCATCAGCGTCGCGCTGGTGTTCGAAGGTGCTGGCAAGCTGTCGGTCGATAGCAAGCTCGCTCGCTGATTCGACCCCGTAACAACGAGAAGGCCCGCTAATGCGGGCCTTCTTGCGTTCAGGGGTGGGCAATCATGCGGCAGGGGTTTGTTCGGTCTTCTTCTCCTGCGCGGCGACCTGCTGCGCCAGTTCGATCATCTGTTCGCGCATCCAGCGGTTGGCCGGGTCCTGATCGGTGCTCTCGTGCCAGTACAGGTGGGTTTCCAGAGCCGGAACGTCACCGACCGGCAGCGTCACGTGGTGAAGGTTATGGCGACGGGCAAAGCGCTCCGGCACGGTCATCACCATGTCGGTCTGCTGCATCACGCTGCTGGCCATCAGATAGTGTTGCGAGCGCAGGGCAATCTTGCGCTGAATGCCCATCTTGCCCAGCGCCAGGTCGACGTATCCGAGGCCGCTGCGGCGGCTGGAGATGTGGATGTGGGTGAGCGACAGGTATTCGTCGAGGCTGATTTTTTCCTTGGCCAGCGGGTGCCCCTGGCGCATGGCGCAGACGTAACGATCATCGAGCAGCTTGACGTGACGCACCTGCGGGTCGGTATTGAGTGGCGCGTCGACGGCAAAGTCGAGACGGCCGGCGGCCAGCTCTTTGGTGGTTTCACGGCGTTTGGCCAGGAAGCTCTCGATGCACACGCTTGGCGCCAGGCGACGCAGGCGCTGGAACAGTGGCGGCAGGAGGATCTGCTCCGACAGGTCGGTCATGCTGATGCGGTAGGTCTTGCCGGCCTGCTGCGGGTTGAAGGTGCGGCTTTCCTGCACTGAAACGCGCAGCAGCTGCAGGGCGTTACGCACCGAACCGATAATGTTCTGCGCCATGGGTGTCGGCACCATGCCTTGGGCGGTGCGTACGAACAGCGGGTCGTTGAAGGTTTCGCGCAGGCGGGCGAGGGCGTTGGACACCGCCGGCTGGGTGATGCCGACGATTTGTCCGGCGCGGGTCAGATTGGCCTCGGTGTAGATGGCGTCGAAGACGATGAAGAGATTCAGATCCACCTTGGTCAGGTTCATGCCGGCAGTGCTCCAGGGGCGTCGATATCAGTCGATCATATATCGGTTATGAATGTTCATACACGCTGAAAATAGGTTCGATAAATCTTAAGCGCTGTTCTAGCATCATTTCCACAACCTCTCACCCTTTGTCACAAACAGGTAACCCCATGGATTTCGCCTATTCCCCGAAGGTTCAAGAGCTGCGTGAACGTGTCAGCGCATTCATGGAGGCGCACGTTTATCCGGCCGAAGCGGTATTCGAGCAGCAGGTGGCAGAAGGTGATCGCTGGCAGCCGACCGCGATCATGGAAGAGCTGAAGAACAAGGCCAAAGCCGAAGGTCTGTGGAATCTGTTCCTGCCCGAGTCCGACTATGGCGCCGGCCTGACCAACACCGAATACGCGCCGCTGGCCGAGATCATGGGGCGCTCGCTGATCGGCCCGGAGCCGTTCAATTGCGCCGCGCCGGACACCGGCAACATGGAGGTGCTGGTGCGCTACGGCAACGAGGCGCAGAAGCAGCAGTGGCTGGAGCCGTTGCTGTCTGGCGAGATTCGCTCCGCCTTCGCCATGACCGAGCCGGGCGTGGCATCGAGCGACGCCACCAACATGCAGGCCAATGCTCGCCGCGAGGGCGATGAGTGGGTGATCAACGGCCGCAAATGGTGGACCTCGGGCGCCTGTGATCCGCGCTGCAAGGTGATGATCTTCATGGGCCTGACCAATCCGGACGCGCCGCGTCACCAGCAGCACTCGATGATCCTGGTGCCGATGGATGCCCCGGGCGTCACCGTGCTGCGTCCGTTGCCGGTATTCGGCTACGACGATGCGCCGCATGGCCATGCCGAAGTGCTGTTCGAGAACGTGCGGGTGCCATACGACAGTGTGTTGCTGGGCGAGGGCCGTGGCTTCGAGATCGCCCAGGGCCGCCTCGGCCCAGGCCGTATCCACCACTGCATGCGTTCGATCGGCATGGCCGAGCGTGCCCTGGAACTGATGTGCAAGCGCGCCGTGAGCCGCACGGCCTTCGGTAAGCCGTTGGCACGCCTGGGTGGCAATATCGATCACATCGCCGATTCGCGCATGGAGATCAACCAGGCACGCCTGCTGACTCTGAACGCGGCTTACATGATGGATACCGTTGGCAACAAGATCGCCGCCAGCGAAATCGCCCAGATCAAGGTGGTGGCGCCTAACGTGGCGCTCAAGGTGATCGACCGGGCGATCCAGATGCACGGCGGTGCCGGTGTCTCCAACGACTTCCCGCTGGCTTACTGGTACGCCATGCAGCGCACTCTGCGTCTGGCCGACGGCCCGGACGAGGTGCACCGCGCCGCCATCGGCAAGTTCGAGATCGGCAAGTACGTGCCGCGTGACGTGATGAAAGCCAGCCGCTGATGCAGTGGTGGTAAGAAAAGAGGCCCGCTTTTATGCGGGCCTCTTCTTTTGTGTCTGCAGGGTCAGGGCAGTCTGTCGTCCGAACGCTGCTCCTGGCCCAGCCAGCCCAGACGCATATGCAGTTGGGCGGCGAAGGCGCGTGCAGCGGCCTCGTCCTGAAAGGTCAATGCGCGTCGTCCGAGTTTCACCTGCCAGAACCGTTGACCCTGGCGCTCGATGAGTTCTATGCAGACTTCGCGCATCGCTTCTCCTCAGGTAGCGCTGGCCTTGTCTCGCGTCTTCAGCAACGACAGGAGTACACCACCGGTCAGCAGACCCAAGGTTACGCCAAGTGAGAGCAGGGCGGGAACCTTGATCAGATCGTGCAGGAAGATCTTGCCGCCGATGTACATCAGCACCAGCGCCAGGGCGTACTTCAGGTAGATGAAGCGGTGCATCAGTGCAGCCAGGGCGAAGTACAGCGCACGCAGGCCGAGAATGGCGAAGATGTTCGAGGTGTAGACGATGAACGGATCCTGCGAGATGGCCAGAACCGCCGGTACGCTGTCCACGGCGAACACCAGGTCGGCCAGTTCGATCAGCACCAGTGCCAGCAGCAGCGGGGTGGCATAGAGCAGCGGCTTGCCACTGACCTTGTCTTTCAGGCGCACCAGGAATTTGCCTTCGTGCAGATCATCGGTGACGCGAATGTGCTTGCGCACGAAGCGGATCACCGGATTCTGCGCCAGATCCGGATGCGACTCTTCGTCACCGCCGCTGCGCAACATCTTGATGCCGCTGAACAGCAGGAAGGCGCCGAAGATGTAGAGAATCCAGTCGAACTGCTGCACCAGGGCCGTGCCCAGGCCGATCATGATCGCGCGCAGCACGATGACCCCGAGAATGCCCCAGAACAGCACGCGATGCTGGTACTTACGCGGGATGTTGAAGTAGCCGAGGATCATCGCCATGACGAAGACGTTGTCCATCGACAGCGATTGCTCCACCAGGAAACCGGTGTAGTACTCCATCGCCTTGGTGCCGCCGAGCTGCCACCAGATCCAGCCGCCGAAGGCGACCCCAACACTGAAGTAGCCGGAATACAGCAGCAGGCTCTCGCGCATCTCGATTTCATGCTGATCGCGATGCAGCACGCCGAGGTCGAGTACCAGTAGAGTGATGATCAGTACCAGGAAAGCTAGCCAGAACCAGCCGGGGGTACCGAAGATGGGGGATGTCAAAAAGGCAAGTAGAGCGTCCATGAGCCCTCCCTTATGTCTGCCTGAGTTGAAAGAAATCCACTCAGTGACTCCGACATCACGGTGAGAACACTCACCGCCAGAGGGGCCCGGCGTCACGCGGTGCAAAGGCTAACGCCGAGTCGAGAAGCTGCCAAGCCCCCTGCAGAGGAATATTTTCTGGCGTCAGTACACCCAGATCTCGACGCGGCGATTGCGGATGCGGCCGTTGTCCTGATCATTGGCCGCCACCGGCAGTTCGCTGCCCATGCCGGTGATTTCGCGAAACAGTACGCCCTGTCTGGCCAGCTCGCGGCGCACTGCCATGGCGCGCAGCTTCGACAGTAGTTCGGCGCGCTCGGGATCGTTCTTTGGGTCGCCAAAGCCGACCAGCACCACTTTGTTCTGCAGCTTGTCGTTCTGTTTGAGGTAATCAAATACCCGCTGCAGATCACGTTGGGCCTTGTTGTCCAGAGTGGCGCTGCCCTCCTGGAAACGGAAGTTCACTGACAGACGCTCGGCCTGCTGTGTCAGTTGCTGGTACTCGGCTGGCATCTGCACATCTGTGGCGACCTTGACCGCCTGGACGGTCTGGGCGATGAAGCCGCTGCTGTCGACGATGGCCTGGCCGCGTGGGCTGTGGGTGAACTCGATCAGTGCACGTACCCATGGGTTGGTCAGTTGCGGGTCGTTGTAGAGAAACAGGCGACGCGCCAGGGGGTAGTCCTCGGTAGCGATCAGCGTGGTACTCGGTGGCATCGGGTGAGAATCGCCAGCCGCGACTGCGACAGCCTTGGTCTGACGAATGTAGGGTAGGCCGATGAAGCCTATGCCATTGGGGTCGCTGCTTACCGAGTCTGACAGCTGGGTGCTGGATTCGAAGCGTTGCGCGCTGGTCGCCAGCGTGCGTCCGCCCGGAGCCAGCACCAGCTCCTTGAAGGTGTCATAGGTGCCGGAATTGTCGTCGCGCGCATAGGCGCGAACCCTGCCGGGCTTGCCACCTAGCGCCGCCCAGTCATTGATCTCGCCGGAGAACAGTTGCGCGATCTGCTCGACGCTGAGGGCGGCAACCGGGTTTGACGGGTGAACGATGATCGCCAGGCCGTCGATGGCGATGACCTGCTCGCTCTGCGGGCTATGCATGTCGCCCAGCGTGGCCAGGGTAGCGGCTTCGCCATCCTTGATCTGTCGCGACGAGGCGGCCAGGTCGGCGCTGCCATCCTTGAGCGAAGTAAAACCGGTACCCGAACCATGGGCCGCGACCTCGACGATGACCAAACGGCCGTCGGTCTGGCGCGCCAGCACGCGCTGTTCGTTTTCCCGGACGCCGTCTTCGCTGTGGATGTCTCGCAGGCCCTGAGCTTCGAACAACCCTTTGACCAGCTCTGGACCGAGCTTGGCGCCAATGGTGTTGGAGCCCTGGATGCGCAGCACCGGCTGGCTACCTTCGGAGGCAGGCAGCGCGGCAAAAACGGAGAGAGGCAGGGCGTAGCAGATGAAACCGATCAGCAGCAGAGACAGAGTGCGACCCCAGAGGTCGCGGTCGATGGCAGGCAGGGCGCGCGGCATGCGGCAGGCACCTTCTAGTGGGTGAGAGAAAGTGCCACGCAGATTAAGTCAGTCAGATTGCAGTCATGTGACGGGGCGCGTCATCTCTCGCGCCCCTGGTTTCAGGCCAGCTCCAGCCAGATCGGCGCATGGTCCGATGGCTTGTCCATGCCGCGCAGATCGTAGTCGATGCCGGCATCCTTGAAGCGCGCCTGCAGCGGCTGACTGGCGAGGATCACGTCGATGCGCAGACCGCGCTTGGGCTCGTCTTCGAAGCCGCGGCTGCGGTAATCGAACCAGCTGAAGCGGTCATTCACCTCGGGGTTAAGGTGGCGGAAGCTGTCTACCAGGCCCCAGCTCTTGAGGGTCGCCAGCCACTCGCGCTCTTCCGGCAGGAAGCTGCACTTGCCGGTTTTCAGCCAGCGCAGGCGATTAGGTTCGCCGATGCCGATGTCGCAATCTTCCGGGCTGATGTTGATGTCGCCCATCACCACCAGCGCCTGCTGCGGGTCGAAATGCTCGACCAGCAGTTGCTGCAGGTCGGCATAGAAGCGCTGTTTGGCCGGGAACTTCACCGGGTGATCGCGGCTTTCGCCTTGTGGGAAATAGCCATTCATGACGGTGACCGGGTTGCCATCGGCATCGGCGAAAGTGCCGTAGATGAAGCGCCGCTGGGAATCTTCATTATCGCCGGGGAAACCCTTGTACAGGCTCAGCGGCGCCTGGCGCGAGAGCAGGGCGACGCCGTAGTGGCCTTTCTGACCGTGGTAATGCACGTGGTAGCCGAGCTGGCGAATCTCCGCTTCGGGGAACTGCTCATCGGACACCTTGGTTTCCTGCAGGCCGATCACATCCGGCTGGTGCTTTTCGATCAAAGCTTGCAATTGATGAGGGCGCGCACGCAGGCCATTGATATTGAACGAGACGATTTTCATGGGCAGCGGGTCCTGGGCAAAAGGTGATGCTAGCCGATCCTCGACGCTCGCGGCCAGCGCCTGGCGGGTGCCGGGTGGTGGTGCTAAGTTGGCTGTGACGCGCTGAACCACAACTTATAAAAACAGAGGTCCGCCATGCCCCATAACGCCCCAGCAGAAGTGCGCATGCTCGATGGTGGTTACGCCCGCGAGGTGCGTTCGCTGCTCTACCATGCCTATCGTCATGAGCCGACCTTCGCTTACCTGTTCGAAGCCGAACGCCCGGGTTTCGATCAGCGCGTGCGCGCGACGATTCGCGAGTTGGTGCAGCAGCACTTCGCCGAAGACCAGCCGGCCATCGGCCTGCTGATCGATGATCGGTTGATCGGTGCAGCGCTGATCGCACCGCCACAGCGTCGCCTGGATATCACCGAAAGCTGGGGTTGGCGTCTGCGCATGCTGCTGAGCACCGGCTTTGGCTGCACCAAACGCTACCTCGAATACCACGATGCGGTGCTCGCCAGCCTGCCTCCCGGTCCTTATCACGTGCTTCCGCTCCTGGGCATTCACCCGGAGTTCCAGGGCCAGCATCGCGGCGAACAACTGCTCGAGGCGCTGCACGATTGGTGCGCGCAGGACAGCGGCTCGCAAGGGGTGGTGCTGGACACCGGCAACGCGCGCTATCTGGAGTTCTATCGGCGCCAGGGTTACGAAGAAATTGGTGAGCTGGCCATTGGCCCGGTGGTCGAGCACGTATTCTTCCATCCCAACCCTCAGCCAGTGGTCAAAGCAAGCGCCTGAACCCCGGCTGTCTGGCAGAAACGCAACGGCTCTGGCGCGGGCTGTAGTCCGTGGTAGCATCCCTCGCCATGAGTGTATATGGACATATTCAGCGCAGCCTGGCGCTGCTGCTGATCAGTACGGGTGCCTTCGCAGCGAGCGAACTCGACGTACGAATCACCCCGAGCAATTCGGCTCTCAAGGCCAATATCGAAGGTTATGTCGGCAGCCTGGATGGGCGCGACGCGCAGTCGTTGCGGCGCTTGCGTCGTATCGCCGAGAGCGAGGCCGACAAGGCGGCTCAGGCCCTGGGTTATTACCAGGCGCGCATTCGTAGCCGGATCGAAGAGGGGGAAACACCGCGCCTGGTGCTCGAGGTGGAGCCCGGCGAACGCATCCGTCTGCGCAATGTCGACATCCGCATCGAGGGGCCTGCCAGCGAGCTACCGGCCTTTCGCGTGCCCAATGCCAGCCGTCTGAAAGCCGGCTCGGTGCTCAATCATGGGCGCTATGAGGACGCCAAGCGGCTGATCCAGAATCAGGCGTCGCGCTACGGTTTCTTCGACGGTCGCTTCTCTCGCCAGAGCCTGGAGATCGATCTGGCCGCCGGGGTGGCCGATATCGAGCTGGTATTCGTCAGTGGGCCGCGCTACAGCCTGGGCGATATCGCTTTCAGCGGTGACTTCCCCTTCGATGAAGAGCTGCTGCTGCGCATGGTGCCGTTCGATCCGGACACCCCCTACGACTCCGAATTGATCGCCGAGCTGTATCAGGCGCTGCAGTCCAGTGGTTATTTCGAATCGGTGCGGGTCGATGCCATCCCGACCCAGGCCGACCAGCTGCGCATTCCCGTGGCGGTGGCGCTGCAGGTACGTGAGCCGCGCACTATGGGTCTGGGGCTGGGTTTTTCCACCGACGTCGGGCCGCGTCTGCGCGCCAACTGGACGCGCCACTGGCGCAATCCGCAGGGGCATAGCTACGGCATCGAAACCGAGCTATCCGCACCGCGGCAGAACGTTGGCCTGTGGTACGACATTCCCGGTGATCCGCCACTGACCGACAAGTTGCGCCTGGCCG
Source organism: Pseudomonas sp. o96-267 (assembly GCF_003935465.1). Lineage (NCBI taxonomy): Bacteria > Pseudomonadati > Pseudomonadota > Gammaproteobacteria > Pseudomonadales > Pseudomonadaceae > Pseudomonas > Pseudomonas sp. o96-267. The sequence continues at coordinate 5,305 of NZ_RHQP01000041.1, read as the reverse complement.
GCGGTTATCAGTATGAAGAGCTGGCCAGCAAGGACAGCCTGAGCCGGCTGCTCACCCTCGGCCCGGAATGGCACAGCCAGCGCCCTGGTGGCTGGCAACGCGTGTTGTCGGTGAAATGGCAGCGCGAGGAATATCGCCTGGGCGATGATTCCGGGTTGAGCACCTTGCTGATGCCTGGCGTCAGCTATTCGCTGTTGCGCAGCGACAACCGGCTCGACCCTAACCAGGGCTACCGCGTGCAGTTCGACTTGCGCGGCGCCGTCGAGGGCGTGCTGTCCGATGCCAACGTGCTGCATGGCAATGTCATGCTCAAGGGCCTGACCACCGTATTCGACAATCACCGTTTGCTCGGCCGCGTGCAGTTCGGCGGTACCGAAACCAATGGTTTCTCCGCTGTGCCGCCCTCGCTGCGCTTCTTCGCCGGTGGCGATCAGAGCGTGCGCGGTTACGACTATCAGAGCCTGTCGCCGGAGAACAACCGAGGTGACAAGATCGGCGGCCGTTACCTGTTCACCGCCAGCGCCGAGTACCAGTACAGCCTCACTGACAAGTGGCGCCTGGCGACCTTCATCGACCAGGGCAATTCCTTCAATTCGCTGGACATTCCCACCCTGAAGACTGGCGTTGGTTTCGGCGTGCGCTGGGTTTCGCCGGTGGGCCCGCTGCGCCTGGACCTTGCCCGCGCGCTGGATGATGACGGTGGTGTGCGCCTGCATTTCTCCATGGGGCCTGAACTATGAGCCGTCGCCTGTTGAAATGGCTGGCCGGCGGTCTGCTCGGCCTGGTGTTGCTGCTCGTAGCCGCTTTGTGGGCGCTGCTCGGTACGCAGGGCGGTAGCCGTTGGCTGCTGGCCCAAGTGCCTGGGGTGCAGGTCGACAATTTCGCAGGACGTCTCGGGGGTGCCTGGCAGGCCGATGCGCTGATCTGGCAGCAGGACGAGCTGAGTGTTGAGTTGCAGCAGCTGGACATGACCTGGTCACCGTCCTGCCTACTGCGCCTGACGCTGTGCCTGGATCGTCTGCATCTGCAGCAGGTGGCCGTGACTCTGCCCGAAAGTGGGGAGGCCAGCGATGAGCCGTTGAGCCTGCCGAACCTCAACCTGCCACTGCGCTTGCAATTGGGTGATATCCAGCTGGGCGAACTGCGACTGGACGGCCAGACGCAACTGAGCGATCTCGAACTGATCGCCAGCTGGAACGAGCAGGGCGTGGAGCTGCAGCGCCTGGCCTTGCAGCGTGACGACCTGAGCCTGGACGTCAGTGGTCAACTGACACCACAGAGCAATTGGCCGCTGGCCCTGAGTGGCCGCCTGCAGTTGCCGGAGGTCGATGGCAAGGCTTGGCAGGTGGCGCTGCAGGTGGGCGGCGAATTGCAACGCAACCTGACGATCGAGGCCGATAGCAGTGGCTATCTCGATGCTCGTCTGGAAGGACAGGTGCAGGCGCTGGTCGAGCACCTGCCCGCTGAACTGCGCCTGACCAGCCAGGATTTCCAGGCCAGCAGCGGTTTGCCGCAGACGCTGCACCTGCAGGCGCTTACCTTGTCGGCAAAGGGTGATCTGAGCAGCGGCTATCGCATCGACGGTAGCGCCACTCTGCCCGCCGAACAGGCGCCGATGCCGCTGACCTTGCGTGGCAGGGTCGATGCCAAGGGCGCGGATATCGAATTGCTGCGCATCGAGGCAGAGGATCAGCAGCACCTGCAGCTCAGCGGCATGCTCGCCTGGAGCGAGGCGTTTCAGGCTGATGCCAAGCTCGATTGGCTGAATTTCCCCTGGCAGCGCCTGTACCCGCTGGATGAGCCGCCGCCCGTGGCACTGCAGCAACTGCAGGCCGAAGTCAGCTACAGCGAAGGTAATTACCTGGGTAACTTCGCTGCGCAGCTCAAGGGGCCGGCAGGGGACTTCAGCCTGAGCAGTCCGGTCAGTGGCGATCTCGGCCAGGTCAGCTTGCCGCAATTGCAGCTGGTGACTGGCCAGGGCCGTGCCGAAGGGGTGATCAAGATCGGTTTCGCCGACGCTATCGATTGGCAGGCCATGCTGCAGCTCAGTGCCCTCGACCCGGGTTACTGGCTGGCTGAGATGCCGGGTAATCTGGCGGGGCCGCTGACTACCTCGGGTAGCTTCAATGCCGGTGCGCTGCAGGCCAAGGCCGATATCGACCTCAACGGCCGCCTGCGTGGCCAGCCAGCGCAATTACAGGTACAGGGCGCTGGTGCCGGCGAGCAGTGGCAGCTCGAGCGATTACTGGTGCGTCTGGGCGATAACCGGATCAGCGGCCAGGGTGCGCTGGATCAGCGTTTGCGTGGCCAACTGGAACTGGCGTTGCCGCGTCTTGGGCAACTCTGGCCCGGCCTGCAAGGCCAGATACAGGGCCAGCTGTCCCTGGCCGGTACGCTGCAAGCGCCGCAAGGCCAGCTTGCGTTGAGCGGGGAGCGTCTTGCTTTTGGCGATACTAGTCTGCGCCGCCTGCAGCTGGACGCGACGCTGGATGCTCGCCAGCAGGCGCGCATCGGTTTGAATCTGCGCGGTATCCGTATCGGCGACACTTATCTTGGGCGCCTACAGGCCGAGGGGCGTGGCGACCAGCGCCGTCAGGCACTGGAGCTGGATCTGCAAGGCCCGCTGCTGCAGCTGGCCTTGGCACTGGACGGTAACCTCAGTGAGCAGGGTGATTGGCGCGGGCGCATTGCCAGTGGCCGTGTGCAGAGCGGCGGCCAGGACTGGCAACTGCAGCAGGCTGCGAGCCTGGAGCGCCTGGCCAGCGGCCGCCTGAACCTGGGTGCGCATTGCTGGCAGTCCGGTGACGCCAGCCTCTGTGGCGGGCAGCAACGGCTGATGCCGCAGCCCAGCCTGGATTGGCGCCTGGAGAACTTCCCCCTGGCCAGCCTGCAGCCTTGGTTGCCCGATGATTTCGCCTGGCAGGGGCGTCTCGACGGACAGCTCAAGGTCGAGCTGCCCGACAGTGGCCCCAACGGCCAGGTCTCGCTGAATGCCGGCAGTGGCAACCTGCGTATTCGTCAGCCGGATGAAGAGCAGTGGCTGGACTTCCCCTACGACAGCCTGCGCCTGGATAGCACGCTACGCCCGCAGCGGGTAGACAGTGAACTGCGTTTCGTCAGTAGCCGTCTGGGTGAGTTGGTGTTGCAGGCGCAGATCGACCCCCGTCCGGAGAACAAACCGCTGAATGGCGAGTTCCGCCTGAGCGGCTTCGATCTGGCGGTGTTGCGCCCGTTCGTGCCCGTCGCCGATAAAATCGAAGGGCGCCTGCAGGGCAGCGGCAATATTTCCGGGTATCTGCTGACGCCGCAGATCAACGGCCAGATACGCCTGGAGGGCGGCGAGTTGTCCGGTAACCAACTGCCGGTAAGCCTGGAGAATTTGCAGCTACAGGCATTGATCGCGGGTGAGCAGGTGCAGCTATCAGGTAACTGGCGCAGTGGCGAACACGGCCGCGGTAACCTGAGCGGTGAACTGAACTGGGCCGATGGGTTGATCGCTGATCTATCGATGCAGGGGCAGCGTCTGCCGGTGAAGGTCGAGCCTTACGCTGAGCTGGAGGTCGAGCCCGAACTGCAATTACAACTGCGTGCCCAGCGTCTGGCGATCAGCGGCAAAGTTGGCGTGCCGCGCGGCCTGATCAGCGTGCGCGAGTTGCCGCCGTCTACCGTGAAAGTCTCCAACGACGCGCGGGTGGTCGGTCGGGAAGTGCCGGAAGCCGAGCAAGGCATGGGCATTGCCATGGATGTCGATGTCGAGGTTGGCCAGGACAAGCTGGCCTTCAGCGGTTTCGGCCTGACTGCCGACCTGCGTGGACGCGTGCATATTGGCAACGACCTCGATACGCGTGGTGAATTGGATCTGGTCAACGGGCGCTACCGTGCTTACGGCCAGCGCCTGACCATTCGCCGCGCGCGCTTGTTGTTTACCGGGCCCATCGACCAGCCGTTCCTCGACGTCGAAGCGATTCGCCGGGTCGACACCGTGGTGGCCGGTATTCGCCTGTCCGGCAGCGCCGAGCAACCCACGACTACTGTATTCGCCGAACCTGCCATGAGTCAGGAGCAGGCACTGTCCTATCTGGTGCTGGGCCGGCCACTGGGGCAGAGCAGTGGTGACAACAATATGTTGGGCCAGGCGGCACTGGCACTCGGCCTGGCCGGCAGCAGCTCGATTACCACCGGCCTGGCCAACAGTCTGGGTATTCAGGACTTCCAGCTCGACACCGAGGGCAGTGGCGTGACCACCAGTGTGGTGGCCAGCGGCAATATCACCGAGCGCCTCAGCCTGCGTTACGGCGTTGGCGTGTTCGAGCCGGCCAATACCATCGCCCTGCGTTATGAGCTGAGTCGGCGTCTGTACCTTGAGGCCGCCAGTGGCCTGGCCAGTTCGCTCGACCTGTTCTATCGCCGGGACTTCTGATGGTCGCACGATCTTTTGCTAAATCCCTACATGGCTGCGGGTGTATCGGCCGCGCTTCTGCGCTAGTCTGGACGGATGGTCGGGCCGTGACCTGCCATTCGATGGGCCAGTCGCCTCGGCGAACCCCATGTCACATATTTGCCCTTCAACTCCCTGAATGATAAGGAAACTCCCATGGCGCAAGTCACTCTCAAAGGCAACCCGGTGCAGGTCGACGGTCAACTGCCGCAGGCCGGCCAACAAGCGCCGGCGTTCAGCCTGGTCGCTGGCGACCTGAGCGACGTCACCCTGGCCAGCCTGGCTGGCAAGCGCAAGGTGCTGAACATCTTCCCGAGCGTCGACACCCCGACCTGTGCCACCTCCGTGCGCAAGTTCAACGCCGAAGCCGGTCAACTGAACAACACCGTGGTGCTGTGCATCTCCGCTGACCTGCCATTCGCCCAGGCGCGCTTCTGCGGTGCCGAAGGTCTGGAAAGCGTGGTCAACCTGTCGAGCCTGCGCGGTGCCGAGTTCCTCAAGAACTACGGCGTTGCCATCGTCAGCGGCCCGCTGACTGGTCTGGCTGCTCGCGCAGTGGTTGTGCTGGATGAAAACGACAAGGTGCTGCATAGCGAGCTGGTTGGCGAAATCGCCCACGAGCCGGACTACGCCGCTGCCCTGGCGGTATTGAAGTAACGCGCCGCGCGCTCGGTGAAACGGCCTGCCTAGCAGGCCGTTTTTATTTGCCCCTGGCAAAAACGCCTGGAGCCTTTCGTGGGGGGGGGGGGGGGGGCGCCCGGCGGGGGGGGGGGGGGGGGGGGGGGGGGGGGGGGTGTGAGGGGGGGGGGGGGGGGGGCGGGGGGGGGGGGGTGGGGGGTGGGGGTAGTCACGCCACCACACAGGATG
>NZ_RHQP01000040.1:0-45102 GCF_003935465.1 Pseudomonas sp. o96-267 | reverse complement strand
TTTAACAACCCTCCTCCCCTCCTCTCTTATTTATATCCACCCGGCGCTGGGGGTGCGGGGCGGGGCGCCCCCCCCCCCCCGGGGCGGGGCGGGGGGCCCCCCCCCCCCCTACAGATCGCAAGCGCGTCAGCGGCACATGCGCCACATGCCCATGTCCACGTGAAAGTGATCGCGGTGCGCAGCATTGTATTCAGGCCCCAGAGTGACATTGAAGCTGTCACAGGCCGCTTCCTGTACCAGGCGCAGAAAGCGCGCCTTGTCGCCCTGCCCCGGCCAGTCGCGCAGCACGCTGATGTGCTGGCCGTCGCGCAGACGGAAGCCGACCATGTCCAGCGCGTTGGCATAGGAATGCTGGCTGGGCCGCTGACTGCCAGCAATGCTGCGACAGGCGAAACTGCCGACGTGTTCGACACGGGTGACCGGCTGGCCGAACACCGCCTGCGCAGCCGGCTGCAAGCCATGTCGCTCGAACAAAGCGAAGCTCACCGCCAACGGGCAGGTAGCCATGAAACTGCTGCTAAGACCAACGCTGGCCCCCTGAATACGCACGGCGTTTTCAATCGGGCAGCCAGGATGCGGCGTACTGTCGGGCAGACGGGTAAAACGCAGGTCAGAAGTCGCCAGGGCCAGGTCGCATAGCTCACGATCCTCGCTCAGGCGCCAGAGTTTGAAGGAGGTCAGCAGGTTCGGCGTCTCTCGCACGTCCAGCGGCGCCCAGGGGTTGTAACGCGGCGCCACATCCACCCAACCACGCCACAGCGCTACCAGCAACGCCGAGCCCAGTAGCACGGAGAGAAACAGCAAACGGCCGATTATCCGTATCAGCATATCCATGCTCCATCAGAGTAAGCCAAGCTGCTCCAGTTCCGGCTCCGCCTGCAACACCGGCAGTTCGGGCAAGCCAGGCAGGCGCTGCATCAGCTGCTCATGAAAACGCCGCGCCAGCTCCGGTGCCAGGCGGTTGTCCGAGGTATGGGCGAAGACATGAGGGCGCAACCCCTGCTCGATCCAGCCGGCAACCTTGTCCAGCCAGGGCAGCATGAAGGGGTCGTTGGCCAGCAACTCGGGATGGCCGATGAAGCGCAACTGCGGGCTCTGACTGAACGCGGTAGGCCGAGTCGGCAAGCGCGGTTTCTTGGCTTGCGCATGCAGCACGGCGGGCTCCTGCGAATCGCAACTGAACAGCGCACGCGAATCCAGACAGATGCGCTCTATACCACGCTCGTGCAAAAGGCGATTGAGCACACGTTCGGCATCGCCCTTGGCGAAGAACTCCGGGTGGCGCACCTCTATCGCCAGCGGCCAGTCTCCCCACTGCTCGATGAACGCCGCGAGCTCCGCCAACCGCGACGGGCCGAAGCTGGCCGGCAGTTGCAGCCAGTAAGGCGCAACCCGAGCGCCAAGCGGCGCCAGCAGCTGGCGGAACTGCGCGACCTCGTCGAGCTGTTGGCAAAGATCCTCGCTATGGCTGATATCGCGCGGCAACTTGGCGCAGAACCGAAAGTGCGCCGGCATGGCCTGCGCCCAGCGCACCACCGTTTGCTCGCTGGGCCTGGCATAGAACGTGGTGTTGCCCTCCACCGCGTTGAATACCTCGGTGTAGCGACTGAGAAACTCGGTTGGGCGGGTATCCTGCGGATACAGCGTGGCGCGCCAGGCCGCTTCGCTCCAGGATGGACAACCGAGGTAATAGGGAAGCGCAGCGCTCATCGATCGGTTTAGCGGGCCTGGCTGAGAGGGTGTGAAACGGGGTTACGCGTAGAGATCGAGCCCGAGCACTTCCTGCGCATCGTAATCGCTGGCGTAAGCGGCGGTGGTGCTGTAGCTGGCCAACGCCTGTGCAGCACGGTTGCTCAGCGCAGGCTGTTGATAACCGAGATCCTGCGACCGGGTCGGCAGGCTGTCGGTGTTACTGCTGCTGGCCTGTACGCGGCGAATCTGCGGCGCCTGCTCCAGCCCCTGACTACTGGCGGGTGCAGCCGGTTGTTCACGCTGAGCCTCGACCTCCCGCTGCGCCTCGCGATAGGGCGTGACCGCGGTGCCCGAACGGGGGCCACGATCTGGCGAGTAGGAGGGTAAGTAACCGTCGATCCGCATCTAGGACTGCTCGGTGGGCTCGGCTGAACAAGGGACAGTGCTGGCAATGTAGCGGCGGCCTGCGTCGTTGGCAAATGCCAAGAGAATACTGACGTCAAGCATCCGACCAGCTGTCATGCCGGCGGTGCTTTCGGCGTGGCGACCTGATCACGCAGGTACACCGGTTGCGCCTGATCAGCCGGCAACGCCTCGCCACGCGCCCAGGCAAAACGAGCCAGGCTCAGCAAGTCTTCGGCATGCGGCAGCAAGCTGCCATCCATGCCAACAGGCCTGAGGGCGATACGCGCGGCGAAGGTGCCCCAGCCCGTGCCGGCGCCGAACCACTCACCATCGCTGCCACGCGGCGCTTCAGCTTGCTCCGGCGGCAACACCGCTTCCTGGCCAAGCAGGCGCATCTCGCCGGCTTCTGCGCGGTAGCAACCCCAGTAAACCTCGTCCATGCGCGCGTCGATGGCGGCGGCAACCTGAGTCGCGCCCTGCTCACGCAGCGCGCGCTGGGCCAGCACGGCCAGATTGGAAACTGGCAGCACCGGTCGATCCAGTGCAAAGGCCAGGCCCTGTACCACGCCGATGGCGATACGCACCCCGGTGAACGCACCCGGACCACGGCCGAAGGCAATGGCATCGAGTGCCGAAGCGGCGATACCCGCCTCACCCAGCAGTTGCTGAATCATCGGCAACAGACGCTGCGCGTGCATACGCGGGGCGACTTCGTAGTGGCTGAGCACGCGACCATCATGCAGCAGCGCGACGGAGCAGGCTTCGGTGGCGGTATCGAGGGCCAGGAGAGTGGTCATTGCATTCGGACAGCTGAATAAAAAAGAGCCGGCATTAGACCGGCTCGACGACATTTTTTCCAGCACCATGTCGGCGCCCGACTTGCGCCGAGCGACCGACGGGGATCGGCGTTGTCTTACCAGGGCTCGACTACCGGCTCGGCATCCCAACCTTTGAGCGGCGCTTTGGACCAGGTGCCGTATCCGGCATTGGGGAACACGATCCACTCCACACCCCACTTGTCCGACTCTTCGGCAACGGTCTTGCGCTGCGCATCGAGCGGCGTTTTGCGGAAACGCGCATCGAAATCATGCAGCGTATCGCCCAGCAGCATGATGATCTGGTGATCGGCACTGACGATGGCGCGACGCTCGACCTTGGGCGGCCCGAGCAGCAGCACGCTCTCTTCCGATACCTGCGGCAGGCCCAGTTTGCTCAGGGTGGCCAGGGTGTATTTCTTCTGCTCGTCGGCACGATCGGAGACGTAGCGGATGGTCACGCCGAGCTTGTCGGCATGCTCGAGAAACTTCTTCGCGCCTGGGATCAGCTCAGGCGTACCGTCACGTTCCCATGGCAGCCAGGTGTCCCAGGCATCGTACTGATGACAGTTGGCCAGATCGCGCGCCAGCAATGCGCTGTTGTCGATCACGGTTTCGTCGAGGTCGGTGACGATGGCCAGCTTCGAGGGATCCTTCGCCGCCGCCACAGCCTTGTCGAGCTTCTCCGTGGCGATGTTGTAGGCCTGCAGTTGCAGCGCCTGAACCTCAGCGGACTGCTGCTGAAAGCGCAAACCCATGGTGAATTCGGCGACGGAACAATCTTCTTTGCTGTCAGCAAATGCCAGCGGAGTGGCCAGCAGCGATACCGCAAGGCCCAGCCAGATGCGTTTCTCGGTCATTGAATGCCCTCTTCCTTATAGGTTATCGACACGCCCCGGCGCCGGCCGGAGGCTGCATCGTCGATATTAGTCGGCCCGCATTGCGCGGCCATGCTTGAGAGCGACCAGAACGTATCAGGTTCCATAAACGAACAAGGCCCCTTTCGGGGCCTTGTTGCGATGACACTCGGCGAGCTGGACTCAGCCCAGGGCTGCCAGGGTCTTCGCGGTGATTTCTTCGACGCTGCCGACACCCGGGATATGACTGTATTTCGGGGTACCGGATGCAGCGGAGAGCTTCTGATAGAAGTCCACCAGCGGCTTGGTCTGCGAATGATAGACGGACAGGCGATGACGCACGGTTTCTTCCTTGTCGTCTTCGCGCTGGACCAGTTCCTCACCACTGATGTCGTCCTTGCCGGCAACCTTCGGTGGGTTGTACTCGATGTGGTAGACACGGCCGGAAGCCGGGTGAACGCGACGGCCAGACAGACGCTTGACGATCTCTTCGTCCTCCACGGCAATCTCGACCACGTGATCAAGAGCGACGCCAGCATCACGCAGCGCTTCGGCTTGCGGAATAGTGCGTGGGAAGCCGTCGAACAGGAAGCCATTGGCGCAATCGGCCTGAGCGATGCGCTCCTTGACCAGATTGATGATCAGGTCGTCGGAGACCAGACCACCAGCATCCATCACGCTCTTGGCCTTCAGGCCGAGTTCGGTGCCAGCCTTGACCGCAGCACGCAGCATGTCGCCAGTGGAGATTTGCGGAATGCCGAATTTCTCGGTGATGTAGCGAGCCTGGGTACCTTTGCCGGCACCGGGCGCCCCCAGCAGAATCACGCGCATCGATGTGCTCCTCAAGAGTTATGTAGTAATCGGTCGGACTCGCCTCGTGGGGCCAATCTCTTGAATGTAGTGCGGCAGCCGTAGCGGCCAAAAGGCTGCTCAAGATACACAGCGCACCCCAGGCGCACAAGCCGCCAAAAGTCGGATAAAAACCCTCCTCCTGACGCCCTGGACCCGGCATGAGGCGCTGGCCAGGCATGCGTTGGCCAGCACCATTTGCCCCTCAACCGGTGTTGCGCAAACCCGCGGCGATACCCGCCACGCTGACCAGCAGCGCCTGCTCCAGAGGGCTCTCCGGCGCCTGTTCACGTTGCCGGCAGCGCGCCAGCAGCTCGGCCTGCAGCAGGTGCAACGGGTCGAGATAGGTGTTGCGTACGCTGATCGATTCCAGGGTTTCCGGATTGTGCGCAAGCAGCCGAGACTGCCCGGTCAATTCCAGCACGGCAGCGCACGCCTGCGACAATAGGTCGCGTAACTGCGCCCCCAGCGGCTGCAGGGCCGGCTCGACCAGACGCTCGTCATACAGGGCGGCGATATTGGCATCCGCTTTGGTCAGGACCATTTCCAGCATGTCGATGCGGGTGCGGAAGAATGGCCATTGCTCGCGCATGCTTTTCAGCAGCTCAGCATCACCGCCTTGCAGCGCCTGCCCCAGCGCCTGCTCCCAGCCGAGCCAGGCTGGCAGCATCAGGCGCGTCTGCGTCCAGGCGAAGATCCACGGAATGGCCCGCAGGCTCTCCACACCGCCTTCGCGCCGCTTGGCCGGGCGACTGCCCAGCGGCAAGCGGCCGAGCTCCTGCTCCGGCGTGGCCTGGCGGAAATATTCGACGAAATGCGGATGCTCGCGCACCACGTCGCGATAAGCCTTCACGCCGGCATCGGCGAGGCGGTCCATCATCGCCCGCCAGCTCGGCTCCGGTGCTGGCGGTGGCAGTAGCGTGGCTTCCAGCACTGCAGCCAGATAGAGGTTGAGATTCTGCTCGGCGATATCCGGCAGGCCGAACTTGAAGCGGATCATTTCACCCTGCTCGGTGGTGCGGAACCGCCCCGCCACCGAGCCAGGGGGTTGCGACAGAATGGCCGCGTGAGCGGGGCCACCGCCACGGCCGACGGTGCCACCGCGACCATGGAACAGCAGCAGTTCGACCTGATGCTCGCGACACAGACGCACCAGCTCCTCCTGAGCGCGGTACTGCGCCCAGGCTGCGGCGGTTGTACCGGCGTCCTTGGCCGAATCGGAATAACCGATCATCACTTCCTGCGGGCCATGCAGGCGCGCGCGATAGCCGGGCAACCCCAGCAGGCGATCGATCACCGGCCCGGCATGATCAAGATCGGCCAGGGTTTCAAAAAGTGGCACCACCCGCATCGGCCGGCGCAACCCGGCCTCTTTCAGCAGCAGTTGCACGGCCAGCACGTCGGAGGCGGCACCTGCCATGGAGATCACGTAGGAGCCCAGCGAGGCGGCAGGAGCGGCAGCCACCTCACGGCAGGTGGCGAGCACTTCGGCGGTATCGGCCGAGGGGCGATAGTCGTTTGGCAGCAGTGGCCGGCGGTTTTCCAGCTCACGCTGGAGGAAGCTCAGGCGCGTCTCTTCATCCCATTCGGCGTAGCGACCGAGGCCAAGATAGTCGGTGATTTCCGACATCGCGGCCGCGTGCCGGGAGGAATCCTGACGCACGTCGAGACGCACCAGGAACAGACCGAAGGTGGCTGCCCGGCGCAGGCAATCGAGCAACGGACCATCGGCGATCACGCCCATGCCGCAGGCATGCAGCGACTGGTAGCAGAGCTGCAGTGGCGCCAGCAGATCATGGTTGTCGCGCAGCACTGCAGCGCTGGGCGCCACATCGGCAGTGAGCGCCTGCTGCGCCCAGCTGCGCGTTTCGCGCAGGCGCTCGCGCAACTGCTTGAGCAGTGCACGGTACGGTTCGGCGCTGTCGCCTACCTGCGCGCGCAGTTCGTCACTGGCCTGCTGCATGGACAGCTCCGCGGCCAGGTTGTCGACGTCGCGCAGGTAGAGATCGGCGGCCATCCAGCGCGCCAGCAGCAACACCTCACGGGTCACGCGCGCGGTGACATTGGGGTTACCGTCACGGTCGCCGCCCATCCACGAGGCGAAACGAATCGGCGCAGCCTCCAGCGGCAGACGCAAGCCGGTGGCGGCCTGCAGGCTCTGATCAGCACGACGCAGGAACTGCGGCACGGCCTGCCAAAGCGAGTGTTCGATGACGGCAAAGCCCCACTTGGCCTCATCTACCGGACTGGGCCGACTGCGGCGAATTTCCTCGGTGTGCCAGGCCTCGGCGATCAACCGCTGCAGACGCTGGGCGATGCGTTCACGCTCTGTTGGCAATAGATCGCTGTGATCCAGTGCCGTCAGTTGCGCGGCGATAGCATCGTATTTCTGGATCAGGGTACGCCGCGCCACTTCGGTCGGGTGTGCGGTCAGCACCAGTTCGATGTCCAGGCGCCCCAACTGACGCGCCAGCTCATCACTGCCCTGCCCGGCGGCGAGCAGACGTTCGAGCAACTCGTCGAGCACACGCAGCTCGAACGGCTCGGGCTCACCGGCACGGCGACGACGCACACGGTGCTGCTGCTCGGCAATATTGGCCAGGTTGAGGAACTGATTGAAGGCCCGCGCCACCGGCAGCAGTTCGTCGTCATCCAGGTCCCCGAGAGTGCTGGTCAACTGCTCGGCACCCGCGGCAGAGCCACGACGACCGGCCTTGGCCGACTTGCGTATGCGTTCGATCTTGTCGAGAAACTCGTCGCCCAGCTGGGTGCTGATGGTATGCCCGAGCAACTCGCCGAGCAGGTGCACCTCTTCACGCAGGCGCGCATCGATTTCCGCCATGTCGCACTCCTTCTCCTATCCAGTGTCAACAGAGTGCCCAGCGCGCCAACTTCTTACAAGGGTGCGACGTGCACCAGGGCGAGCCTGCGTGCTGGGTCTAGGCTTGTCGATGGGCGCTGCGGTTTCGCCAATGGGCACCGCCAGCGCCACCTGTGAGGAGCTACGACATGAGAATTCGCGAACTGGCAAAACACTGGGAACAAAATGCCAAGGGCCACCTGACACCGACTCGTTATCACATCCACCTGGATATCGAATCGGCAGCACGCCTGGCGGCGCTCACCGAGATGTACCCCAAGCATCACAGCGAGGAACTGCTCGGAGAGCTGATCGGCGCGGCGCTCGAGGAACTCGAGGCCAGCCTGCCTTACGTGCGCGGCAACAAAGTGGTGGCGCTGGACGAGCAAGGCGACCCGTTGTACGAGGACGTCGGTCCGACGCCACGTTTCCTGGCGCTGTCGCGCAAATACCTGCGCGAACTGAGTGACACGAGCAAAGAGACGAGCCATTGACGCCCTGAACGGGCCGTCGTGTTCGACATATTGTTCAATTTCGGACGCTCAGGCTGATAACACGCCTGCCGAGCAGCCATCTCTGCATCGATGCAGCACCTCCCTCCGCCTTCGCCGATGCGCTGGCGCGCCGGCCTACCTCACCCCGAAAAAACCCATAAAACCACCTATATAGAAGGGTTTAGGAGCGTTCTAGGTGCGCATAAAAAACCACGCCGAGGCCTTTCCATACGCCAATAGTTGACTAACCAGTCATCCAGAAAGCCATAAGCAGACTGTGTTTTTTTCTGAACTATTCGAAAAACCGGCCGGTCCCACTTACAGGCCATCGTGACCAGCCGACATCACCAACACCTTTGGTAGACGGACAACACGAGAGGCCAATCGCTACGGATATCGTCGTTCATAGGAGTGTTTCAAATGGAGTTAGCCGCCATGAAGACCCATACCGAAAAAGCCCCGCGCAGCCGCCTGCACGGGATCAAACTGGCCGCCTTGGTACTGGGTAGCAGCCTGGTACTGGCTGGCTGCGCGGGTAACCCGCCCAGCGAGCAATATGCCGTGACGCAATCGGCCGTGAACTCGGCGATCAGCGCCGGTGGTACCGAGTTTGCTGCCGTAGAAATGAAGTCTGCGCAGGACAAGCTCAAAGAGGCCGAACTGGCCATGCATGAGAAAGAGTACGAGAAAGCCCGCCGCCTGGCCGAACAGGCTGAATGGGATGCTCGTCTCGCCGAGCGCAAGGCTCAGGCCGCCAAAGCCGAACAAGCATTGCAGGACGCCCGCCAGGGTGTTCAGGAACTGCGTGAGGAAGGCATGCGTAACGCTCAGTGAGCGCCATGCACCCCACCCATTCGCTGACAGATCAAAGGATGAACGCCATGCGTAAACACGTGATGATCCCCGCCCTTCTGGCCCTGAGCGTCGGCCTGGCCGCCTGCTCGCACCAGCCCAACGCCAACCTGGAGTCGGCGCGTAGCAACTTCTCCTCACTGCAGAGCGATCCGCAGGCGAGCAAGGTCGCGGCGCTGGAAACCAAGGAAGCCCAGGAATGGCTGAACAAGGCCGACAAGGCCTATATGGAAAAGGAAGATGAGAAGAAGGTCGACCAGCTGGCCTACCTGACCAACAAGCGCGTCGACGTGGCCAAGCAGACCATCGTGCTGCGTAACGCCGAAGCCGAGCTGAAGAACTCCTCGGCGCAGCGCGCCCAGGCTCTGCTCGATGCTCGCGACGCACAGATCCGCAAGCTGCAGGACAGCCTCAACGCCAAGCAGACCGAACGCGGCACGCTGGTGACCTTCGGTGACGTTCTGTTCGACTTCAACAAGGCCGAACTGAAGAGCAGCGCGCTGCCCAACGTCACCCAACTGGCGCGTTTTCTCCAGGAAAACCCGGAGCGTCAGGTGATCGTCGAGGGTTATACCGACAGCGTCGGCTCGGCCAGCTACAACCAGGGTCTGTCCGAGCGTCGCGCCGAATCCGTCCGTCGCGCACTGATTCGCGCCGGCGTGGAGCCGACGCGCATCGTCGCCCAGGGTTATGGCAAGGAGTATCCGGTCGCGGACAACTCCAGCGACTCTGGTCGTGCGCAGAACCGTCGCGTGGAGGTGACCATCTCCAACGACAACCAGCCGGTCGCTCCGCGCTCGTCTGCCGGCGCCTGATAGCACCGCTGCAATGAAGAAACCCGCCATCAGGCGGGTTTCTTTTTTGGTGCAACCGAGACTCACGCCGACGTTTCGATACGCACGGCCTAGGCGGCCCCGCGACACCCTACGTAAGCGTTTTGCCTTACTGCTCCAGCGCCGGAGTTTCCTGACCGATGCAACGCACAGCCTGCTTCTTGTTGTCCACCAGCACGCCAGTCAGCCCTTTCTGCTGCAGATCGAACAACACCAGCACGCCATCGATGCACTGCGCCACCTGATCGGCCGGTTTCAGCGAGACCTTGTAGTCCTCGCCGGGAATGGTCTTGAGCATGGTGAAGTCGGAGAGCAGCAGTGCATCCTCCGGTTTGGCGAAATGCACATAGCCGTAGAACCAGAGCACACCGATGGTACCAACGATACTGGCGACACCTGTGAGGATCAGAGGGATAGGATTGCGTTCGGTCATTGCGGACTCTCTGTTGCGGATTCGATGGTCGGCGCCTGGCGCTCGACAAAAGCCTGCGGCGCACTGAAGAACGCCAGCAGTGACTGGCGCCAGGCGGGCTCGGCAAAGGTTTGCACGTGCGGGCCACGGGTCGCCTGAAAGGCGCGCGGCGGACGCGCAGCTTGATACAAGCGCTGGCCATTGGAAAGCGGCACGATCGTATCGTCAATGCTGTGATAAATCAGCAGGGGCACACCTTCGAGTTGCTCGATGCTGCGAATCGCGCTGTCGCCGTCCGGTACCAGCCAGGACAGCGGCACCTGTAGCGGCCAGGTCAGCCAGGACGTGCTAAGCGCATGCTGAGCCACATCGCGATAACTGGCCGGCACACCATCGAGCGCCATGGCCTGCAAGGCCGATTGGCGCTCAGGATGCTGCGCCAGGTAATGCACGGCCAGGGCGCCGCCGAGGCTCTGCCCGAGCACGAAAAGCGGCGTGCCCTGTACCTGCGGCGCCTGATCGAGCCAGGTGAAGGCCGCGTCGATATCCTGGTAAACCTCGGGCAAACGCGGCTTGCCAGCGGACAGGCCATACCCCCGGTAATCCAGCATCAGCACCTGATAGCCCTGTTCCGGCAGCCAGTGAACGCCGCCCAGGTGCCATGCCAGGTTACCGCCATTGCCATGCAGGTGCAGTACCGTGCCCTTGACCCTCACCCCAGCCTTGGCAGGCAGCCACCAGGCGTGCAAACGCGTGCCATCGGCGGCGCGCAGCTCGATGTCGCGGTATTCCAGCCCGGCACGCTCCGGGGTAATCGGCAGCCCTGGTTCCGGGTAGAACAGCAGGCCGCTGCAACCAGCCAGCCACAGGCTGGCCAGCAGCAACACCAGCGCCCGCAGGCTACTTGCCACCGGCGCGCACCTCTTCGCGAGCCTGAACGGTCGCCGCATAGACGCGCTCGGCCAGGCGCGAGAACGGCAGGCTCTGAATCCACACCGTACCGGTACCTTTGAGCGTGGTCAGCAAAATGCCTTCGCCACCAAAAAGCATGCTTTTCAGGCCGCCAGCCAGGGCAATGTCGTAATCGATACCGCTGCTGAAAGCCACCAGGCAACCGGTGTCCAGGCGCAGGGTTTCGTTGTTCAGCTCCTTGCGGATCACGGTGCCGCCAGCATGCACGAAAGCCAGGCCGTCACCGTCGAGCTTCTGCAGGATGAAGCCCTCGCCGCCGAAAAAACCGGCGCCCAGGCGTTTGGCGAAGCTGATGCCGATGCTGGTGCCATGCGCGGCGCAGAGAAAGGCGTCTTTCTGGCAGATCAAGCGACCGCCGATCTTTGCCAGGTCGATGGGCACCACGGTGCCCGGATAAGGCGCGGCGAAGGCGACCCGTGCCTGACTTTTGCCGGCATTGCTGAAGTGGGTCATGAACAGCGACTCACCGGTGAGCATGCGCTTGCCGACGCTCCACAGCTTGCCCAGCAGACCATTTGACGAGCCATCACCCATGCGCGTCTCGAAGCGCACGCCGTCGGTCATGTAGTTCATCGCCCCGGCTTCGGCGATCACCGTCTCACCGGGGTCGAGAATGATCTCCACCGATTGCGCCGAAGCGCCGAGGATTTCGTATTCGAGTTGATGGCTGGGCACGGGACGGTCTCCAAGGCTTCCCGGATTTCATCCGGGCTACGGCAGCGGTGCGCGCCGCGCACCCTACCGGACTGCGATCAAAGGATATTGGCGTAGTCCGCTTCGATGCGATCCAGGCTCAAGTGATTGAGGAAGTTGGAGAAGCACATCCAGGCCGACAGCGCGTTCATGTCCTGAAACTGCGGCGGCAGATACTTGGGTGGCTGCACAAGTCCTTCATCCACCAGCTTGCGCAGCGTGCGCATGTCTTCCAGGGTGGTCTTGCCGCAGAACAGCAGCGGAATCTGCTCCAGCTTGCCCTTGCGCACCGCCAGCTGGATGTAGTTGTAGATGAGGATGAAACCCTTGAGGTAGGAAAGATCCTTGGTGAACGGCAGGCCCGTCGGCAAGGAGCCACGGAACACCCGGCTGGCGTTGCTGTAGCCGCCTTCGAGGCCATAGCCCTGCTCGCGGAAGAACTCGAATACCTCGAGAAAATCCGCGCCCTCTTCGGCCATGTGGATAGCGCGGGTGCGGTTGGTCAGCTTGCGCAAACGCGTGGGGTAGGAAGCAAAGGCGATCACCTCCATGAGAATGGCCAAACCTTCCTGGGTCACCGTCGATGAGGGCGGCCCTTTGGCCAGAAACGTGCAGATCGGCTGGTTGAGCCCATTGAGCGTGGTGCCGACATGCACCAGACCTTCGTGCACCTCCAGCGCCTTGACGTCACGCTCGTTGAAACGCGCGTCGCTGCGGATCTTGATGTAGTCGGCCCCAGCGGCGGCATCGGCGAGAATACCGTCGGACTCGAACACACGAATGGTTTCGTCGCCAAATACGCCAGCCAGGCGCTGCTGCAGGATGTTCACCGCATCACTGGCACCGAGGGTCTTGGCCTCGTCTTCCAGGTCGCCACGCGCGGCGATGTTGTTGAGGTAGTCCGAAAGCATCAGGCCGAGATCGGCCAAGGTCGGATCACCCGCATGGAAGGCGTCGGAGGCAGCGCCATACAGTTCCTGGCTGATCAGGCCGAAGTCCTCGGTGCCACGCGCCTCGAGCATGCGGATGACCATGCGGTATTCCTTGCACATGCGCCGCATGATCTGCCCGACCGGATTGAACTGGCCAAGTTGACGGGTGATGTCGCGCTCGATGTTCTGGAATTCCAACTTCTTCGCAGTGGCATCGAAAGCCAGCGGTCGACTCAGGTAGTAGTCGCGATCCACGGCTGGCGGCTGCTTGCCCTTGGCCTTGAGAAAGCCATCACGGATGCCATCATCCCACTTCACCGCATCGAGTACGCGGATGGGCGTTTGCGCATCGACGATGCGGTCACTGAGGGCACGGATACAGAGCTGATAGTCGTCCAGTTTTTGCTGGCTATTCATTGCAGTTCCTACTCGGCGGCTCGCTGATAACGCGCCACCTCGACGAACAGGTCGGCATTGGCCGGGTCGTCGAGATAGGCAAACACCTTGTCCAGCGGGCTGGTGATCAATGCACCATCAGCTTCGGGCATGGAAACGGTCTGCCCTTGCAGCAGGCCCTTTTCCATATCCTGAAGAATGCGGTCGGTGTCGAGGTTGTACAGCACCAGTTCGTTGTCCTTGGTCAACTCGAAACCGGCGATGGCGAAGTTGGCGCCCAGGCTCTTCGGCAAGCCCGCGGAGAGGTACCAGCGGCGACCATGGTGAGCGACGGTGAAGCCGAACTCCTCGAGGCTGCCGAGGTTGTCCGCGCTACCTTCGTAAATGCGCGCCAGGTAGAGATTGGAGCCGGCACGGGTGATCTCCAGAAACAACTGATCGCCCCACTCGTCCTGCCGGGTCCATACGCCCAGCAGCGGTATGGGCGCAGCCTCGTTGGCCGGAATCGGGTCCTTGAAGGTGACCAGGCAGCCACTCAACAGCAGGAAGGACAGGGCGACCAATGCGCGCCAGGCTTTCATTACGCTCTCCTTGTGAAGACCGTTCGACCCGATGATCGACGGTTTACAACCCCAGAACCAGATTCATGTAACGCTTAAGGATGGCCAGCATTCCTTGGCTGTCCAAGTGCTCTATGCCGTCTAGCAGGCCCTGATACTCCATCCGCACGATGGCGGCCGTCAACAGCACGGCATCCTGTTCGGGCTGGCGCGAACCCAGCACTTCGAAAAAGTGGGTGACACCCTGCTGCAGGATCTGCCGGTGAGCTCGCACCAGCTCGCGCAGTCGTGGATTGAGCAAGGCTTCCTGCTGAAACGCCTGCTCGGCGATCAGGTGATCACGACGCTCACACAACTGGCGCTGCACGTACTGCACCGCCAGCCCGGCGATCTCATCGGCCAGTTGCCTGCGTGCCTGCTCGCTGCCATCCAGACGCCCGACCATCGCCTCCAGCGCACCCTGAGTACCGCTCCAGAACGCCGCCATCTGCGCGGCGCTGCGCTCGACGAACTGGGCGAAGGTATCGGTGATCAGATCATCGATATCCTTGAAATAGTAGGTCGTGGCCGACAGAGGTACCTGCGCTTCGGCCGCCACCGCGCGGTGACGCACGGCGCGCACGCCATCGCGCACGATGATGCGCATGGCGGCATCGAGAATCGCCTGGCGGCGCTGCTCACTGCCCTGGCGACTGGCCTTGCGGCCCTGATACTGGACACTTTCGGCGACAGCGTTGGCTGCCTGTGTGGCATTGGGGGGCGCAGACACGGAGCTCACGGTGGGTCGACCCTCTACGTTCTAGTTATGACAGGGAGAGTAATGGCTTGGACATGCAAGCAAAAGGCTCCGTTTCGCTTCCAGGCCAGGCACCCAGCGAAATCGCCGCGAAATGCATAACGACAAATAGCAAAAAGCCGCCCGAAGGCGGCTTTCTGTCTGGCATCAAGCCTGCGGGCGCATGTGCGGGAACAGGATGACGTCGCGGATCGACGGCGAGTTGGTCAGCAACATCACCAGGCGGTCGATGCCGATGCCCTCACCGGCGGTAGGCGGCATGCCGTACTCCAGAGCGCGGACGAAGTCGGCGTCGTAGTGCATGGCTTCGTCGTCACCGGCGTCTTTTTCGGCCACTTGGGCCAGGAAGCGTTCGGTCTGGTCTTCGGCGTCATTGAGCTCGGAGTAGGCGTTGGCGATCTCGCGGCCACCGATGAACAGCTCGAAGCGGTCGGTGACGTTGGGGTTCTGGTCGTTGCGGCGGGCCAGCGGCGATACCTCGAACGGATACTCGGTAATGAAGTGCGGCTGCTCCAGCTTGCTCTCCACCAGCTCTTCGAAAATCATCACCTGCAGCTTGCCCAGGCCTTCATGGCCAAGCACTTTGGCGCCAGCCTTCTTGGCGATGGCGCGGGCCTTGTCGACATCCTGCAGGTCGGCAGCGGTCAGCTCGGGGTTGTACTTGAGGATCGAATCGAACACCGACAGGCGCGCGAACGGCTCGCCGAAGTGGAACACCTTGTCGCCGTATGGCACGTCGGTGCTACCGAGAACAGCCTGAGCCAGCTCGCGGAACAGCTCCTCGGTCAGGTCCATGTTGTCTTCGTAGTCGGCGTAGGCCTGGTAGAACTCGAGCATGGTGAACTCGGGGTTGTGCCGGGTCGAGACGCCTTCGTTACGGAAGTTGCGGTTGATCTCGAAGACCTTTTCAAAACCACCGACCACAAGGCGCTTGAGGTACAGCTCCGGCGCGATGCGCAGGAACATGGCCATGTCCAGCGCGTTGTGGTGGGTCTCGAACGGTTTGGCTGCGGCACCGCCAGGGATGGTCTGCAGCATCGGTGTTTCCACCTCGAGGAAGTCACGCTCGGCAAGGAACTTGCGGATATGAGCGATGACCTGCGAACGCACCCGGAAGGTGTCACGCACTTCTTCGTTGACGATCAGGTCGACGTAGCGCTGGCGATAGCGCTGTTCGGTATCGGTCAGGCCGTGATGCTTGTCCGGCAGCGGACGCAGCGATTTGGTCAGCAGACGTACGCTGGTCATCTCGACGTACAGGTCGCCCTTGCCAGAACGGGCCAGGGTACCTTCGGCGGCGATGATGTCGCCCATGTCCCAGGTCTTGACCGCTGCCAGGGTTTCTTCCGGCAAGGTCTTGCGGTTGACGTAGACTTGGATACGGCCAGTCATGTCCTGAATGACCATGAAAGCGCCGCGGTTGAGCATGATGCGCCCGGCAACCTTGACCGGAATGGCAGCGGCTTCCAGTTCTTCCTTGGTCTTGTCGACGTACTGTTTCTGCAGGTCGGCGCAGTAGTTGTCGCGGCGGAAGTCGTTGGGGAAGGCGTTGCCCTGCTCACGGATGGCAGCAAGCTTTTCCTTGCGCAGCGCAATCAGCTTGTTTTCTTCCTGTTGCAGTTCGTTCTGGTCGAGTTGTTGGTCGCTCATGGTCGTTTTATCTGCCTGGCGTGTATATGCAAATGAGGTTTGGTAGGAGCCAGCTGGCCGCGAAGAGCATCGCCAGCACGCTGGCTCCTACAGGGTTGCGGTTAAAGGCCCTGCTTGAGGCTGGCCTCTAGATACTGGTCGAGATCGCCATCCAGAACCTTCTGGCAGTCGCTACGCTCGATGCCGGTACGCAGATCCTTGATGCGCGAGTCATCGAGCACGTAGGAGCGGATCTGATGACCCCAACCGATATCGGACTTGCTGTCTTCCAGCGCCTGCGAGGCGGCGTTGCGCTTCTGCATCTCCAGCTCGTACAACTTGGCCCGCAGCATCTTCATGGCGGTGTCCTTGTTGGCGTGCTGGGAACGTTCGTTCTGGCAGGCCACCACGGTATTGGTCGGCACGTGGGTAATACGTACCGCCGAATCGGTGGTGTTGACGTGCTGACCACCGGCGCCGGAGGAGCGGTAGGTGTCGATACGCAGGTCGGACGGGTTGATGTCGATCTCGACCTTGTCGTCGATCTCAGGGGACACGAACACCGCCGAGAACGAGGTGTGACGACGGGCGCCGGAGTCGAACGGGCTCTTGCGTACCAGACGGTGCACGCCGATCTCGGTGCGCAGCCAACCGAAGGCGTACTCGCCCTTGATATGCACGGTGGCGCCCTTGATGCCGGCGACCTCGCCCTCGGACAGCTCGATGATGGTGGCGTCGAAGCCACGCTTGTCGGCCCAGCGCAGGTACATGCGCAGCAGGATGTTGGCCCAGTCCTGCGCCTCGGTGCCGCCGGAACCGGCCTGGATGTCCAGATAGCAGTTGTTTGGGTCCATCTCGCCACTGAACATGCGGCGGAATTCCAGCTTCTCGAGGATTTCGCGCAGGCGGTCTACTTCGGCGACGATATCGCTCACCGCGCCTTCGTCGTTTTCTTCGGCAGCCATTTCCAGCAGGTCCTTGGAATCGACCAGGCTGCCGGTGAGGTCGTCGATGGTTTCGACGATCTGCGCCAGCATGGCGCGCTCACGGCCCAGCGCTTGCGCGTACTCGGGCTTGTTCCAGACGCTGGCGTCTTCCAGTTCGCGGTTTACTTCGACCAGACGATCATGCTTGTGATCGTAGTCAAAGATACCCCCGAATTGACTGGGTTCGCTCGGACAGGTCCTTGATGGCGTTGAGGATCGGATTGATTTCCATGGTAGTCGGCGCTCGCGGCAAATCGGACGGAAAAGCCGGCGATTATACCCGAGCCAGCCCAGGCTGGCAGCCCACTATCGGCAGGTGATCACAGCTCAATGGATCAACGGCGCACTATACTGGTCACACAGCCGATTGCAGTGGCCTACCCGGGAATCAAAACATGCCCCCAGCGCAAAGCATGCGTAGCCATATCGCCCTCTTCGTTGCCCTTCTGGTCTGCGCCCTCAGCTGGCTTCTGGGCACACTGATCGGCCAGTACACCAGCCAGCAGATTCGCGAGGACGTGGGCCGTGACATGGCCGAGGTGTCCTACGCAATGGTTGATCGCCTGGATCGCGACATGGCCTCGCGCGCCGCGGTGCTGAAGGTGCTCGGCAATCTGCAGGCGTTGCGTCAGCCTGATGACATCGCCGAGGTGCAGCGCCTGCTCGACAGCCTGCAGAAGGAAATCCCCAGCATCGCCTGGATCGGCTTCACCGACCCGCACGGCCTGGTGCTGGCCTCCAGCAACGGCATATTGGAGAGCGTCAGCATTGCGCAGAGGCCGGTCTATCTGGAGGGGCGCAACGGACTGTTCATCGGTGACGTGCATGAAGCGGTACTGCTGGCCAAGCTGCTGCCCAACCCAAGCGGCGAGGCGATGAAATTCGTCGACATCAGCCTGCCGATCTTCGCCAGCGACGGCAGCCTGGCCGGCGTTTTGGCCAGCCACCTGTCCTGGGCCTGGGCCGACGAGGTACGCGAGTCGATTCTCGGCCCGAGCCAGGATCGGCATATGGTCGAATTCTTCGTCATTGGTCAGGATCGCGGCATCCTGCTTGGCCCGCAGGAAATGATCGGTCAGAAACTGGAGTTACCGGCACTGGAAGGGCTGAAACCTGGACAAAGTCGCTGGCAAGTGCAGCAGTGGCCGGACGGTAACGACTACCTCACCGGCCTGACGCTGAGCCAGGGCCATCAGGACTACCCAGGGCTGGGCTGGACAGTGGTGGCGCGGCAATCGCTCGAGGTCGCCGATGCCCCAGCGCAGAACCTGCTGCAAAGCATCTTGCTTTGGGGCAGCGGCCTGGCACTGGTATTCGCGGTGATCGGCTGGCTGGTCAGCAGCTACTTCACCCGGCCACTGCGCGACATCGCTAACGCAGCAGACCGTCTCAGCGCGGGTGAAATCACCGAAATCCCCGAGCTGCGGGGTAGCCGTGAAATTCATCAGCTGAGTCAATCCATCCGTCACCTGGTGGAAAGCCTGACCCTGCAGCAGACCGCGCTGGGCATGATGGAAAGCCTCGCTCACCACGACGCGCTGACCGGCCTGCCCAACCGCATGGCGCTGGAGAAATTTCTGCCTCAGGCCCAACAACGCAGCCGCCTGCAGCATGGCTGCCTGGCCCTGCTCTATCTCGACCTCGATGGTTTCAAACCAGTCAATGACACCCATGGCCATGCAGCAGGGGATCATCTGCTACGGGAGGTAGCCCAACGTCTGCGCGGCTGCCTGCGTGACGGCGACATGGTCTCGCGCCTGGGCGGCGACGAGTTTCTCATGGTGCTGCAAGTGCCGGGACAGGATGCACAGCATCACGCCCACCAGGTGGCCGAGCGCGTGATCACCGCACTCGGCCAGCCGGTACTGCTGGAAGTCGGCGAGGTGCGCATCGGCTGCAGCGTCGGCGGAGCACTCTGGCCTGAGGACCACATCGAGCTCAGCGTCGTCCTGCAACTGGCTGACGAGGCGCTGTACAAAGCCAAACACGGTGGGCGTAACCGCGCGATATTCCACAGCAGCCAGGAAACCAGCCTCAGCTGAGCGCGGGCTCGGTTACCCGGGTCGCCTGTCGTTGCGGCTGCGCGTCCTCAGTGATCATCAGCGCTGCCTTCTCGGCGATCATCAATACCGGCGAGCAGGTGTTGCCCGAGGTGATGCTCGGCATGATCGACGCATCGACCACGCGCAAACCGGCGATGCCATGCACGCGCAAGCGGGCATCGACCACGGCCTCACGCCCCTGCCCCATCGCACAGGTACCCACCGGGTGGAAGATGGTGGTGCCGATCTCGCCTGCCGCACGCTGCAGATCCTCCTCGCTGCGATAGTCCGGGCCGGGCTTGTACTCCTGAGGTCGGTAACCGGCCAATGCCGGTGCAGCGACGATACGCCGGGTCAGGCGAATGGCGTCGGCGGCCACACGCAAATCCCGCTCGTCACTGAGGTAGTTGGGGCGAATCAGCGGGGCGACGCTGGCATCGACCGAGGCGATTTCGACGCTACCACGGCTGTGCGGGCGCAGGTTGCACACCGAGGCGGTGAACGCCGGGAAGTCGTGCAAGGGCTCGCCAAAGCGCTCCAGTGACAAGGGTTGAACGTGATACTGCAGGTTGGCGCGCGCCTGCCCGGGGTCGGACTTGGCGAAGGCGCCAAGCTGGCTGGGCGCCATCGACAGCGGCCCGCTGCGCTTGAGCAGGTATTCCAGGCCCATGCCCAGCTTGCCCCAGGGCGTGGCCGCGATACGATTGAGCGTCTTCACGCCCTCTACCTGATAGATCAAGCGCAACTGCAGGTGATCCTGCAGGTTGCTGCCAACACCTGGCAGCTCGTGCCTGACGCCGATGCCCAGCTTTTCCAGCAGCGGCCGTGGGCCGATACCGGAGCGCTGCAGCAAGGCCGGCGAGCCAATGGCACCGGCACACAGGATGATCTCGCGGCGCGCCGTAACGCGCAGCGCACGGCCCTGACAACGCAGGTGCAGCGCACTGGCGCGCCCGTCCTCCAGTTCCAGACGCTCGGCCTCGGCGCCAGTCAGTACCTGCAGATTAGGGCGCTGGCGGATATCTCGCAGAAACGCCTTGGAGGCATTCCAGCGCACGCCACGTTTCTGGTTGACCTGAAAGTAACTGCAGCCTTCGTTGTCTCCAGCGTTGAAATCTTCGACGCTGGCAATGCCACTTTGCGCCGCGGCGCCACGGAAGGCTTCGAGAATTTCCCAGGACAGGCGCTGACGCTCGACCCGCCACTCGCCGTCGCCACCGTGCAGTTCGCCGGTGCCGGAAAAATGATTCTCCGAGCGTTTGAACAACGGCAACACATCACGCCAGGCCCAACCCGGATTGCCCGCGGCGGCCCAGCCATCGTAGTCGGCAGCCTGGCCGCGCATGTAGATCATGCCGTTGATCGAGGAGCTGCCGCCGAGCACACGACCACGCGGGTATTTCAGCGAGCGGCCATGCAGGCCGGGATCGGCCTCGGTGTTGTAGCACCAGTCAGTGCGTGGATTGCCGATGCAGTAGAGGTAGCCGACCGGGATGTGAATCCAGGGATAGTTGTCGCGCCCACCCGCCTCGATCAGCAGCACGCTGACGCCAGGGTCGGCGGAAAGCCGATTGGCCAGCAGGCAGCCGGCTGGGCCGGCGCCGACGATCAGATAGTCATAGGCATCCAGTGGCGCTTGCGACATAAGCATCCTCGCGTGTCGTTCTTGTCATTGGCCAACAGCCTAAAACAAGCCGGGTGCGAGGATGAATGATCTTTTGGTCTGCGGCAGCGCGTCAGACGCGCTGCGCCTCGATACGCACCTGAGCTTCCAGCTCGCTCTTCAGTGCAGGTGCCAGCTGTAGTTGACGCGCCAGCTCTTCAAGGTAAGCGCGCTCCATGAAGTGCTCTTCGTCGACCATCAGCACGCTGGCCAGGTACATTTCGGCGGCCATTTCCGGGGTCGCTGCGGCGCGCGCCACATCGGCAGGGTCCAGCGGCTTGTTCAGTTCGGTGTGCAGCCAGGTCTGCAGTTCGCCGTCCTGCGCGAGCTTGCCCAACTCCTCTTCGATCAACTGACGCTCACGCTCGTCGACATGACCATCAGCCTTGGCCGCCGCCACCAGCGCCTTGAGAATGGCGCGGCTGTGCTGCGCGACTTGCGGCGCCGGCAAACGATCCAGGGTTTGCGGCTCGACCGGCTGCGCCCCACCCTGCTGAGCCTGCTGCGCCTGCCAGTTGCCGTAGGCCTTGTAGGCTAACACGCCCAGCGCGGCCAGGCCGCCATAGACCGCCACCTTGCCGCCGACCTTGCGCACCCGCTTGTTGCCCAGCAGCATGGCCAGCGCTGCACCGCCACCGGCGCCCTTGAGCATCGAGCCGAGATCGCTGCCACCGCTCTTGCCTGAACCGCCGCCGAGCAGGCCGCCCAGCGCGCCACCAAGCCCCGAAGAGGTGCCGCCACCCTTCTGCTGCAGCATTTCCTGGCCGGATTTAAGCAGTTGATCGAGCAAGCCACGGGTGTTCATCGCGCATTCTCCTGAGGAAATCTCGCCGAGTGTAGGCCTCGGCCGCTGGCCCGGCAGCTAGCTGAATGCTTCCAGATATTACCGTCAGGGCCGCTTGACAGCCGCCAGCGTGGCCAAGCACCATCAGCTGACGATTCACGCAACGGGCTGTTCTTCCATGTACGCCACCTTCGACCACCCAGCACTGCTCCCAGGTTCCATTACCTGCCAGTGCGCGTGCGTCGCCGTTGCCAAGAAATCCAAGAAACAGTCGCTCATTTGACCGGGGCGCTGTCCCGTCAGATGGGCTGACAGGACAAGCGCCAGGTTGTATCTCCCCTCCCGCTCGATTCCCGCACCCTCCCTGACGGCGACCAGACGGTCAGTCGCAAGGAGTTTTCGCATGTCCGCTTTTCAAGGTATCTGGGTGGCGCTGGTCACCCCCTTTCATAATGGCGAGATCGATTTCGCCAGCCTCGACCGACTGACGGCCAAGCTGCTGGAGGACGGCGTCGCGGGTTTCGTGGTCTGCGGTACCACCGGCGAAGCTGCCGCATTGAGCCAGGCCGAGCAGTTGACGGTGCTGGATGCGGTACTCCAACGCGTACCGGCAGAGCGCGTGATCATGGGCCTGGCCGGTAACCATCTGAGTGCTTTGCTCGATCAGCAACGGGAAATCCAGCGCCGCCCGCTGGCCGGCCTGCTGGTGCCGGCGCCCTACTACATTCGCCCGTCGCAGGCTGGACTGGAGCACTTCTTCACCACGCTGGCCGACGCCGCCGAAGTGCCGCTGGTGCTCTATGACATTCCCTACCGCACCGGCGTGCGCATCGAGCGCGAGACGCTGCGACGCATCGTCCGCCATCCCAATATCCAGGCCATCAAGGACTGCGCTGGCGATGCCGAAACCACCATGGCGTTGATCGCCGATGGCCAGGTACAGGTGCTGGCCGGCGAGGACGTGCAGATCTTCAATACCCTGTGCCTGGGTGGCGCGGGTGCCATCTCGGCGTCGGCGCATATTCGCGCCGACCTTTACGTGGAGATGCGGCAGCGTGTGGCGCAAGGCGATCTGCCAGGCGCCCGGCAGTTGCACTACCGTCTACTGCCCTGGATGCAGGCGGCGTTCAGCGAAGCCAATCCTGCAGCCGTGAAGGCGGCCCTGGCCTTGCTGGAACTAACCCACGACGAGGTACGCGCGCCGATACTGTCCTGCTCGCAGGAAAACCGCGAATGCCTGCGTCAAGTGCTGGCCAAGCTGGAGGACTGAGCCGCGCCAGCCCCGTCTCAGCGTGGGGCGATATGCGCCACCATCAGTTGCACCGTTTCATTGCCACGAAACTCGTTGAGGTCGAGTTTGTATGCCACTTCGGCCCAGCGCAGCGTCGGGTTGGGCCAGACCTCGCGATCGATGTTGAAGGCGATGCCGTCGAGTTGCACGCTGCCGCACTCGGTCTTGAGTACCAGCTTCAGGTGACGCTCACCGACGATGCGCTGATTGACGATCTGAAACACGCCATGGAACAGCGGTTCGGGAAAATGCTGGCCCCAGGGCCCGGCGTTGCGCAGAGCGCGGGCCAGTTCCAGGTGGAACTCAGTGGCATCGAGCTGGCCGTCTGAGAGCAGGCGACCGGTCAAATCGTCCTCGCACAACTGGCGGCGCACCTCGGCATCGAAGGCGACGGCGAAGGCGCCGAAATTCTCCTGCGGCAGCGACATCCCGGCAGCCATGGCATGCCCGCCGAACTTGCTGATCAGCCCCGGATGACGCGCCGCCACGGCGTCCAGCGCATCGCGGATATGCAGCCCCGGCACCGAACGTGCCGAGCCCTTGAGCATGCCCTCGCCAGCATCGGCGAAGGCGATGGCCGGACGGTGATAGCGCTCTTTCAGGCGCGAAGCGAGGATGCCGATCACGCCCTGGTGCCAGTCCGGCTCGAACAGGCACAAGCCAAACGGCATGTCGTCCAGTGACAGATCCTTGAGCTGGGCCAGCGCCTCGCGCTGCATGCCCTGCTCGATGGCCTTGCGATCCTGGTTGAGCTGGTCGAGCTGCACCGCCATGTCGCGCGCCAGCGCCTCATCGTCGCAGAGCAGGCATTCGATGCCGAGGCTCATGTCATCCAGCCGCCCTGCCGCATTCAGCCGAGGGCCGAGGATGAAACCGAGATCGGTGGAGGTGATACGCCGATGATCGCGCCCGGCGACTTCGAGAATCGCGCGCAGGCCCGGCCTTGCCCGGCCAGCACGAATACGCGCCAGTCCCTGGTGCACCAGGATGCGGTTGTTGGCATCCAGCGGCACCACGTCGGCGACGCTGCCCAGCGCCACCAGATCGAGCAGCTCGCCCAGGTTGGGCTCCTGCCGGCCGGCGAACCCGCCGGGCGCGCGCAGGCGCGCGCGCAGCGCCAGCAGCACGTAGAACATCACGCCGACGCCGGCCATGGCCTTGCTCGGAAACTCGCAGCCCGGCTGGTTCGGGTTGACGATGGCATCAGCGGCCGGCAGCTCCGGTCCAGGCAGGTGGTGGTCGGTGACCAGCACCTTCAGCCCGGCGGCCTTGGCCGCCGCCACACCGTCGACGCTGGAGATACCGTTGTCGACGGTGAGCAACAAGTCGGGCTGGCGCTCAAGCGCCACGGCAACGATCTCCGGGGTCAGGCCATAGCCATACTCGAAACGGTTCGGAACCAGATAATCCACATGCGCCGCGCCGAGCAGGCGCAAACCGAGTACACCGACCGAGCTGGCAGTGGCGCCATCGGCATCGAAGTCACCGACGATAAGGATGCGCTGGCGCTGTTCAAGCGCCTGCACCAGCAGTTCGACCGCGGCGTCGATGCCCTTGAGCTGCTGGTACGGGATCAACCGCGCCAGCCCCTTGTCCAGCTCCTCGGCAGACTGCACACCGCGGGCGGCGTAGAGACGGGTCAGCAAAGGCGGCAGATTGCCCAGGTCAGGCAGTTGTGTGGGTAAGGGACGGGCTTCGATACGCATGGTACTTCTTCATGTTCGCATGGGAGTGGCTTGTCTCCCCTCTCCCATTTATGGGAGAGGGGCTGGGGGAGAGGGTTCATCCTGCAACACCGAGTCGCCGAAATCCCCCTCTCCCTAGCCCTCTCCCCGAGGGGAGAGGGAACTGAACCGTACCGGGTTACAGCTTCAACGCTCGCCAGCGAGCCACTCAATAGGAATCTCGTGCTGACCGCGCTCGTCGGTAACGAACAACTCGCCATCGCTGATCATCACGCTCCAGTTCAGCGAACGCGGCATGTCCAGCGCCAGGTCGGCCAGCGCCTCCTGGCCGAGAGCGACCACGTTGATGTTCTTCAGGCTGCGCACCGGGTCGAGGCATTTGCCCTGCCACACACGCAGGTTGCCGTAGGCCACCAGGCTGAATTTTTCGGTACGCCGCGAGCACCAGGTGATGCGCTCGCTGTCGGGCTGTCCGACTTCGATCCAGTGCAGCACGCGGTCGTCCAGGCTCTTCTCCCACAACGCCGGTTCGTCGACGTCTGACAGGCCGCGACCGAACGCCAGTTGCTCGTGGTAGAACAGCGCATAGGCGATCAGCCGCGCGGCCAGGCGCTCTTCGGTCTCGGACGGGTGGCGAGCGACGGTGAAACGCAGATTTTCATAAACGCTGCGATCCATGTCGGTGAGGTTCAGTTCGATCTTGTAGGTGGTCGATGGCAGGGCCATGGCGGGCTTCTTGGCTGGTCGAAAGAGCGCAAGTCTAACGCGAATGCATGGCCCACGCCGACCTTCAACAGGTCATACGGCAGATACCCTGCTGTGCGTCGGTGTATTCGATCGTCGCCTGCAGACTGCTGAGGTCGAGGTGCAAACGGCAGTAATGCTCGCCATGGCGCCAGGCCAGCAGCAGTTGGTCGTCAGTCGAATAGTTCTGCTCGAAACGCCCTTCGAAAGCCGGATGCTGACAACGAAAGCGCATCAGCGCCAGCAGACGCTGCACCAGAGGTTGCTGCAGGGCCTGCTCGGCCTCTTCGAGGCTGTAGTAGTGACGATTGACGTCGCGCGCCTCGCCGGTCTGCTCGAGCAGGTCGAAGTCGTTGCAGCCTGCCAACAGACCAACGTAGTAGACCTGCGGGATACCAGGCACGAAGAACTGGATGGCACGCGCGGCGATATAGGCCTCGTCATTGCGCATCAAGGCCTCGTAGAAGGTGCAGGTCAGCTGGTAGATGGCCCCGACGCTGTGCACGTTGACTGCCGAGCGACGCATGATCGGGTCGGCACTGCGCGTCGAAACCTCGTCGATCAGGTACTGGATCTGCGCCTCGGGCAGCATGCCTTCGACATCCGGGATACAGATGCCGTCGTGGGTATCGAGCACGGTTACCTGATTACGCGGGCACATGCGCAACCAGTTTTTCAGATAGCGGCTGCTGCCACTGAGCAACGCGTGCAAGACCAACGGTGGCAGAGCGAAGCCGTAGGGGCGCATCTGCCGCCGGGAGATGGCGTACTGATAGCTGATGTGATCATGCACCTCCGGCAGCATCTCGGCCTCGTACTTGGCCCCGGTCTCGCGGAACCACTCGAGGATGCGATACACGTTCGGCTCCACCAGAAAGCAGCTGGTGCCGATACGCTTGGTGGTGTAGCCGAAGGCATCCAGGCGAAACAGCTTGACCCCGCGCGCCGCGAGGAAGGCCATGTACTGCTCCATCAACTGGTAGGTTTTCGGCGAGTCGTAATTGAGGTCGATCTGCCGTTCGGTGAAGGTGCACCAGACCCGACAGGTCTCACCATTGGCCAGCCGCACCTCGCGAAACGGCTCCTTCTCCCGGCGAATATGGATCTTGGCCAGGTCGTCATGGGTGATTTCGCCAAACTGATCGACCTGCACGAAAAGATCCGCGTAGGGCGAGTCCTGGCCGTGTGCAACGAAATCGAGAAACTCCGGCGACTCGTCGGCGATGTGGCTGATCACCAGGTCGACGCACAGGTCGAAGCGCGCGGAGATGCGCTCGACATCCGCCCAGTCGCCATAGCGCGGGTCCACCTCCATGTGCGTGAGCGGCGAGAATCCACCGTCGGCATTGGACGGATACAGCGGCAGGATATGCACCCCGCCCAGGGCATCGCCCAGATGCCGATCCAGAAATTGGTAGAGTTCCCCCAGGTTTCGCCCCAGGCGGTCGGGATAGGTGATCAGTTGAATAGCGTTGCGCAGCGCCATGAGCCCCCCGGTACATTTGATGGTCTGCTAAGAACCTGTTTACGATCTGCTGCGCGTCGGCGCTACTGCGTTAAAAACAAGCTGGAGCGCCAGCCCGGTCGGAATGCTCATTTACCACTCGTAAACTGCGCTTCCTCGCTTGTTTTTGCCTTGTATCGCTCTAGCTCGCGAGATCGTAAACAGGCTCTAAGGCCTAGGCCACGATCGCCGCGCGCGTCAAGAAAGCCCGCGAATGAAGCGTCAAAGCCGTGCCAGTACCGCCTGCACTGCCTGCTCCGGCGCCTCGTGCCATAGACCATAGCTCAGTGGCAAGGTCTCCAGACCAGCGCGCGCCAGCACCAGGTAGCGCTCCAGTTCGAGAAAGCCTTCGCCCTCCCCCGGAAAGCCGATCAGGTCAATGGCCAGGCACTTGTCGCCGCGTCGACAGAACAGGTCCAGCACCTGTCCCGCCAGTGGGTAGTGGCTCCACACGCTGACGCCCTGCCCTTCGAGCGCCTGACACAAGTTCTGGCGGGTGTCCTCCACGGCTCCCGCCTGCCAACTGACACCAGGTTTCTGCAGGAATTCCAGGTAGCGGCGCAGCAGATGCATGGCGGACAGCTGTCGCTCGTCACCACTGAACAGCAGCACCTGGCGTTCACGGGCACGGGTTATGGCGACGTTGAACAGGTCGGCACGGTTCAGGTAGTTGGCCGCCTGGCTCGATTCGCGACCGATGGCGAAGCTGAGGATCATCAGGTCGCGCTCCTCGCCCTGAAAGCCATATGGCGTATCCACCAGCAGACGAAACTCGCGCAGTTGTTCCAGCGGCAGCGTTTCGCCGATGCGCAAACGGATGCGCTCGACCTGATCGCGAAACGGCGACAGCACACCGATGCTGGGTTTGAGCGGGCTGCCCTGGTACTCGGCCAGGTGCGCGGTGATCAGCTCCAGCACCCGCTCGACCTCCGCCTCATTGACACCGTTGCGCCCGCGCTGGCCGTCGATACGCAGCAGTTGCAGGCTGTCGCAGGCATCAAGGCCGGGCCGCTCCTTCATCACGCGCAAGCGCTGGTCGTAGAACAGCTCGTTGCTGAAGCGGATCAGCGCCGGACGGCTGCGAAAGTGTTCGTCGAGAAACACCACCGCCTCCTGGCTGGCCAGTTGCAATCCGACCAGATCCAGCACGCTGTTGTCGCGGTAGCTCCAGGCCTCTCGCTCCTCGGCCTGCAGGCCAGCGCGCTGCAGCAGTTGCGTTTCGCGTACGCGGGAAAGGAAGGAGATATGCCGCAGCTGACGCGCGTCGCCGGTGACCACGGCACGCTTGCAGCGCTGGAAAGCCGGCAGCGCCGAAGCGATATCACACTGGGTCGCCTCGTCCATCACCATCACGTCGAACAGTTCTGGACGCAGTGGCAACAGGCGGTGCAGCTCGTCCAGGGTCACCACCCAGATCGGAAAAGCGGCCAGTAGATGCGCAGGATCGATACCTTCGAACAGCGCCAGCTGGCGTTGCGAATTGCGCGCACGGATGGCCTGGTTGTAGCGCACGAACAGCGCGCGGTCGCTGACCAGCAGGCGCTTGAGATTCAGGGCGCGATGGCTATTGAGGTGCTCACGACTGAGAAGCTGGCGGCGCTGCTGGCAATCACGCAACTCATCCAGCAATGCCCAGGGGCGCACGCTGTTGCCGATACGTTTGCGCACCCAGGGCACCTGCAACCAGCGCTGCCAGAAAGCCAGGCTGCCACGTTCGGCACGCAGCAACAGGCGGCTCCAGCGCACGGCCTGCTCGCAGCGCTTACGAAAATCTGCCGACAGGAGCCGCTCGGCCTCGGTCAGCACTTCCAGCTCGCTGCGCTGACGCTCTTCGACCTGCTCCGACACCCACTCGAACTCCCCCTGCAGTAACCGCTCCAGGCGCTCGCGCAAGGCCTGGCGCAGGCTCTGTCCATCGCCTTCGAGCACGCCGTCGCGCAGGCCGAAATCCTCCCGCAACTTGTGCGCGATGACGCGCACAGCCTGGGCACTGCGGCTGACCAGCAACACGCTCTCACCCTGCAGATAACGATCCAGCGCCAGCGCCGCCAGGGTGTAGCTCTTGCCGGTACCGGGCGGGCCGGAAATCTGGCTCAGCGGGTGGCGCGCGGCATTGGCCAGCGCCTGGCACTGGGCAGCGCTGAGCTGCGCCGGCAGGCGCTGCGGCCTGCTGGTCGAGCCTGCCGTTTGCGCAGCAGGTGTTTCACCCAGCAGTTGCAACAAGGCGGGCGACAGCCGCTCGGCGTCCTGCAGCAGTTGCAACTCATGGGCGATGCCACGGCTACCGCTGCCGCGCGGCACCAGCGCGACGAAGGCGCCGGCCTGCAGCGACAAACTGCGACGCCGCAGGGCCTTGGCCAACACCTCATCGCTTACCAACTGCGGGAAACCAGCGGCCTCGCTGACCTCACGCACCTGTGTATTGCGCGCCACCCAGGCGAGCAACTGGCCCAGCGAGGCCGCATCCAGTGTGCCTGTCGGCAGTGGCAGTCCATCGAGGCTAGCGTTGCCGCTTTCATCGAACAGACGTCGCAGCAGACGCCAGTTGCCATGCACCTGCTGCGGGTCGATGGCGAGCAAGTGGCTCTGCCCATCCGTCGTCGGCTGCAGGCTCGCCTCGTAATAGAACAGCGGGCCGCAGATCGTCTGCGAACCACCGCTCTCCAGTTGCAGCCGTCCACAGATCGGCAGCACGCCGTAGACCAGTTGCAGCTCACGCTGATACAGCGCCTGCGCCTCGGCCAGGCCATGACCCAGCTCGGCCGACAACGGCAACAGCGGCACACCGCCACTGGCCAGCTCCTCGCGCCCCTCGAGCCAGGCCCAGCGGTTGGCAGGCAACTTGCCGAGGTTGTCCAGGTCCAGGTCGCGACTATCGGCCAGGTAGCAACTGCGATAGAAACCCAGCAGCTGGTGAGCGTGAGGATGGTTCATCAGTTACCTGCGTAACGGGCCCAGAGCGCTTCGAATTCACGACTGTAGGCTGCCACCAGTTGCGGGTGATCGATCACCAGCAGGTTTTCCTCGTTGCTGGTGGTGGCGCTGCGCGTCCAGTTGAAGCTGCCGTTGAGCAGCAGACGACCGTCGAACAGAGCGAACTTGTGGTGCATGTGAAAGGGCCCGGCATCGATGCGCAGGGGCACACCCTTGTCACGCAGCCACTGGATGTCGCTGCCGACATCGAACTGCTTTTCGTTGTCGCTGATCACTCGCACGGCGATACCGCGCTCATGACAGGCGAGCACCTCTTCGCTGAGCTGATCGTCGGAGATGGTGTAGACACAGATATCCACGCTCTTGCGTGCCTCCCGGCACAGCTCGCGGATCTTGCGCCGGCAGCTCTCGCCCGGACTGAAGTGAGCGCTGGCATGTTCCACGCGCGGCGCGCTGCTGACACTGTCGAGGGTCTTGATCACCTGCTCCAGCCATTTCAGCGCCGGCTCGACGTTCTCCGGTGCACGCATCAGTTCACGAGCAAGCGCAAAAGCGCGGTTGCGCATGAACCGCACCTGATCGGCGCTCAGTTCACTGCCCAGTTGACGCAGCTCGTCGCGCTCCTCATTGCTCAGGCGCAGGTCGGCCAGGCTGTCGCGCAGTTGCTGATCGAGGCGATTGAAGTCCATGCAAAATCCCTTTTATCGATGATTACGACGGCTTAATGCAGCGTAGAGAACACCGCAAAAAGCCCCCGCCAGGTGGTATTCGAAGGAAACACCGGCACGCGGCAGCAGCCCGAAGAACCAGCCGCCGTAGAGGAAGAACACCAGCACGGCCAACAGCAGATCGAGCAAGCTGCGCTCGAACCAGGCGCGTGCCAGGAGCAGTCCCCAGAAGCCGAACAGCCAGCCACTGGCGCCGACATGCAGGCCGATACGACCGAACAGCCAGACCAGCACGCCACTGCCGATGATGATAAAGGCGCTGGCGAAGAAGAAATCGCGGCGCGAGCGCAGCAGCACCAGGCTGCCGAGTACCAGCAGGCCGCTGAGGTTGCTCAGCAGATGCGCCCAGCTGCCATGCAGCCAGGGCGCGAGGAGAATGCCGGGCAGCGCCTCGATATACCGAGGCAACAGTCCCCAGACATTCAGGGCGCCCCCGAGGGCGCCATTGACCAGTTGCACCAGCAGCATCGCGCCGCTGATCACCAACAGCGGACGCAGCTCGATCAGCCAGCCTCGCCTCACGGCGCCTCGTTATCCGAGGCGTCGCTGCGCTGTTCCTGCCCTAGCAGCGTGCCGAGGTCACGCAGTTGGGTGGAGATTTCCAGCATGCGGTTGTGGGTGCGCAAATCGATGTCGATCTTCTTGTCCATCGCCTTGATCAGCGGCAGAAAGCTGTTTTCCAGGCTATCGGCCAGGTTCTCGAGCAATTTTTGCGTGCCCGGTTGCGGCGGCGCGATCACCTCCACCTGCGGGCGCAGTTTGCCGAGGCTATCCAGCCCGGCCAGCAATTGCTCCCAGGGGATACCCGGCGCTTCGCTGGCCGACGTCTTGCCCGCCCCCAGACCGCGCACGCTTTCGACCAGGTCGTTGAGCTGCGCCACCACGCGTCCTCCAACGTCCGTATCGCTGCCGCCCATGGCCTTGTTACGCAGGAAGTCACGCTTGATCTGCGTCCAGCGCTCAGCCTGCTCCGGCGTCATGTTGCCACGCAGCTCGGCGAGCTTGAGCAGGTTCTCTTCGGCGCCGGTGGTGAGCAGTTGCGACTCGCCCTGATAGTGGTCGGCGATCAGCTGCAGCAACTCGGTATCGTTCATCACCGGGCTGATCTTCTCGGCCATCTTGTTCATGTTGCGGTAGCTGCCCTGCAACTTGAACGGTGGCTCGGTGCGGTAGCTGTCGGCTTGCGCGGCGCTGACGATGTACTGCTGGTTGACCCGGCCGACCACGTCGCGAATCTGCATCAGACGCTGCAGGGTCGAGGTGATTTCGTTGATCTCGGCAGCGCTGTAGGTGTGCGACAGCTCATTGGCCGAGAACGGCTTGCCCTCGGCCTTGGCGACGAAGCGATAGACATCGGCCATGTCACGGGTAGCCAGCGGCGCCAGCACCGGGTTGGAGGTCAGACCGTTCTCGATGTAGGACAGCGCGAAGGCTTCCTGCATACCGCCCAGGGTGTCACCGAGGTTGTAGATGTCGGCGCGGTTGGCGAGCATGTCGGGGATCTTGAACACGTCGCCGGACTCGGTGTACGGGTTGCCGCTCATCACCACGCAGAATTTCTTGCCGCGCATGTCGTAGGTCCTGGTCTTGCCTTTCCACACACCTTCGATGCGCCGGGTGCCGTCGCACAGCGAGATGAATTTCTGCAGGAATTCCGGGTGGGTGTGCTGGATGTCGTCGACGTAGAGCATCACGTTGTTGCCCATCTCCAGCGCCAGGTTGAGCTTTTCCAGCTCCTGGCGCGAAGTGGCATCTGGCGCCTGCGCCGGGTCGATGGAGCGCACCTCGTGGCCGAGTGCCGGGCCGTTGATCTTCATGAAGATCAACCCCAGGCGATGCGCCACGTACTCCATCAGCGTGGTCTTGCCGTAGCCGGGCGGCGAGATGAGCATCAGCAGGCCCATCAGGTCGGTGCGCTTGTTCTCGCCAGCGGTGCCCATCTGTTTGGCCAGGTTGTCGCCGATAAAGCCCAGGTATACGTCGTTGATCAGCTTGTTGCGCACGAACGACGACAGCGGCCGCGGCTTGAACTCGCTCAGGCGCAGGGCCTGACGCTCGCGGTTGATCACCTCCTGGCGCAGCGCCTGGTAACGCTGCAATTGCGGCACGAAGTGGCCACGGTGCTGCTCGAGGCGGGCGAAGTAGTCATCGATGGCCAGCACCAGGGCGCCATCCTGCACGCGCGGATGATCGCCGAGCAGCCCACTGACAGTGAAGCGCAGGTCGACCTCGGTGAAGCGTCGTGGGAACTCATCGTCCAGCATGCTGATGGCCACGGCTTCGGGAATGTATTCGGCCAGCTCGGCCAGCGCTTCATCCTGCGCACACAGGCCATCGATCCAGGTCTGCGCCAGCGACCAGCGCTGCACCGGGCGGCCGCGCAGGTTGTTCAGCGCCTCGCGGTAGTCGTCCCAGACATGGCTGGCTTGCATACGCTGCTGCAGGCTATCGAGCAGTTGCCGGGCGTACTTGCTGAAGGTGAACTCGATGGGCTTGGCCGCCAGCTCCTCGACCAGGTAGGCGGCTGCCGCCTGGCGCTGAGCGGTGTCCACGGCCAACGGGTGCTGAGCGAGGAAGCGTTGCATCGCTGCCGCGATCTCCTCCTGCAAGCGCAGTACGCCATCTTCACTGCCGAACATCTGCCGCAGATGCAGGCTGCTGCGTGCGCGCTCGGGCCATAGCTCGGCCTCGATGTCCTGCCCCCAGCGGTTCCAGAACAGCGCGGCGAAACCGCGCGCTGCCGGCGCGTAGCGCAGCAGTCCGGCGCTTTCGCGCAGTGGCAGCAGCTGGATCAGGATCAGCGCCGCATCGTGGTCGTGGATGCCCTTCTCGTAAGCATCCTTGTAGCGCGGCGCAGCGAAGTCGCGGATCAGCCGGGTCAGGTCATCTGGCTGCGCCAGATGGGTCTTGAGCAGATCCAGGGTCAGTCCTTCACACCCGCCCAGAGCCGCGTCCAGCACCAGCCCCGCCAGGTATTCAGCGCGGTACAGCGAAGGCGACTCGGACTCCAGCGACACCTGCCAGTAGTCGCGCAGGCCTTCCAGCGTCTCGTCGCGCAGCGGTTCGAGGAAATCGGTACCGGTCAGGTGCAGATACAGCGCATCGCCGCGCGGCATCAGGGTCAGGTCGAGTTCCTGAGTGTTGACGCTGAAGCGGTGACGCGGGCCGAGCTTGATGACGTTGCCGCCCTCTTCGAACAGCTCGCTCTTGTCGCGCAGGGCACGTACCGCCTGGTCGCGTGCAGCCTTCAGACGCGCTTCGACGTCATCGGCCTTGACACTGTCCTTGAGCTCACGCAGGCGCTCGGCCATTTCGCGCAGCTTGAGAATCAGCGGGTCGGCGGCGAAGAAAGCGTTGAGCTCTTCCATCTGGGTCAGGCGTGCGGTGCGCCGGACGAGGCTGTCGAGGATGCGCTGGGCGGCATCGAGCACGCCCTGGGCGCGGCGCTGACGCTCGTCGAGCAGGCTCTGCTTGTGTGCCTCGAAGGTTTCCAGCAGCTCTTCGCGCTTGCCGAGGATATCGCTGAGGAACTGCTCCTGATCACCGAACTGGCTTTCCAGCTCTTCCAGTTGCACCAGCAGACGCGACAGCTGTTCGTCGCACTTCTCCGGGTCCTGGGCCAGCGCCAGGGCGTTGGTGATGCCCTGGCCGAACAGTTTGAACTGGGCGCCGAACTGCGCCACCGTCTCGGCCGAGCCCAGGCCTTTGCGCCGTTGCTCGGCACGCGCCTTGGCCTGGTTGAGCCGGGCGTATACCTCGGAAATCGATTCGACGATGGCAGTACGCTGGGTGGCGTCATCGATCTTCAGCGACGCCATCAGGCTCGACAGCATGTCGAGGTTGCCGGCCATCTCCTGCATCTCGACCAGTGGTTCATTGAGCTGGGTGACGGTATCGGCCTTCTGCGCCAGGCCGTCCAGCTCAGCGAGGCGCTGCACATAGGGTTGCAGCGCCGCATCGCTGGCGAGGAAGGTCGAGGTAGCCCCGGCCACGCGTTCCTGCGCTTCGAGCAGTTCGGTTTCCATGGCGTCGATACGCGCCACGTCGATATAGCGGTAATCGCGGATGGTCAGCAATTGGCCGCGCTGCGCGGTGATGGTATTGAGCGCCTCGACGAAGTGCTGCACCTCGTCCCAGCTGTCGACCAGCAGGCCGGAGAGCAAGCTCTTCTGCCGCGTCTCGGCCTCGGCCATGGCGCGGGCGGACTGCTGGCGAATGCTCTCGACCTTCTCGAACTCATCCAATACCAGCTCGGAAGTAGAAGCCACTTCGCGCAACAGCGGCGCCAGCTCGGCGCACTGAGCATCGCCCAGCCAATGGTAGATATCGAACAGCCGGCGAGTGTTCTGGCACAGCTGTGTGTAACGCGCCACCGACACTTCGCGGCTGTCGATCTCGCGGCTCAGATTGAGCAGATCGGACACACCACGCACCAGTTCGGCATTGCCGATGCGCCCGAAGAAACCGCTGCGCGCCGGCTGGCGAGCGGCGTAGTCCTCGCTCTCGAACGGCGTTTGCCAGATCTGCATCGGATGGATGCGGGTCGGCTCGCTGCCCTCGGCGGAGAAGATCACCATGCGCCCGTCTTCCAGGCGTGCGTAGCCGTGGCCGAAGATCGGGTTGTGCAGTTGGCGATTGATCATGTTGTAGGTGAACAGCGCCGCGCGGCCTTCTTCCGGGTGATAGAAGATGTACTGCACGTCTTCGCCGTTGGGCGAGCGCACCGAGCGCTTGAAGCGCATGCCGAGCATCGACTGCTCGAAGGTCTTGTGCTCACCGTTCTGCAGGTAATAACCACCGGGGAAGATGATGCCGTGGTCTTCCGGCAACTGCACGCAGGCCAGGCCGATGGCGTCGATGCGCTCGACCTGATTGGTCAGGCTGTTGAATACCAGGTAGCGCCACTGCTCCTCGCGATACGGCAGAATCTTCAGCAGGATCAGGCTGCCCAGGCGCGCGTATTCGATCTGCGCGTCATCCAGCGACTGGGTCTTGTCGACCACTGCTTCGCGGTAGATACCCTGACCGTCCTGGGTATTGTTCTCGACCTTGATGGTCAGATCGCCACCGACGGTCTCGACGAATACGCTGTCGAGGATGTTCACGTGCGGATGGCGGCCCATGACCACCATCTCGCGGGTGGTCTTCTGCCACTCGAAGTCGAACGGCGCCGGCAACGCGATATCGCGCTCACCGCGGTTGTCGATATAGCGGACATCCTTGCCGTCGGTGGAGATCGACCAGCGGAACACGCGGATGTCGGCAATGCGCTCACCGATCTGGAAACTCGCCAGCAGCTTGCCGTCGCGGATGGCCAGTTGCAGCAGGCGGGTGTTCTTGTAGTAGGTGTACAGCTCGTTGAAGTCAGCGACGAAGCTGGCTTGGGCCAGGAAGCTGCCATCCAGCGGCACCGACTCGGCATCGAAGCCGTCAGGGGTTTCCACCAGGCGGTAGAGGGAGAACACGTCGGCGACGCTGGTTTCCTTCT
The DNA here is from genome assembly GCF_003935465.1 of Pseudomonas sp. o96-267. Lineage (NCBI taxonomy): Bacteria > Pseudomonadati > Pseudomonadota > Gammaproteobacteria > Pseudomonadales > Pseudomonadaceae > Pseudomonas > Pseudomonas sp. o96-267. Next base: position 9,206 of record NZ_RHQP01000040.1, on the reverse strand, counting down.
TCAGCCCCAGGAACACGTTGTAGCCGAACAGCAGGCATTCACCGACCTGGACGATATCGCGGGCGATGCAGTTGTTCTCGGTGCGGATACGCACCCGACCGATAGCCTCCATAGCGCTGCTGCCGAACTCGGCCAGACGCTGACCATTGAGCGTCTCGGTCAAACTGCGCAGGCGCTGGCCCTGCTCCTGCAGGCGCCGCTGCAGCACCTCGTAGGCACCGCCTTCGGCGACAGCCTTGTCCAATACGTCCTGTGTTTGTGCGTCCGACATCGTGTTCTTCCTGGATATTCGGCATCGAGCACCCTCGCCCGATCAGCAGGGCAAGGGTCTGGAAAATGCGTGGGAGGTTCGCGGCTAAAGCCCCTCCCACAAGGCTCGGCATGCTGTGGCCGGTAGGGTGGACAACGCTCTTTTTTGTCCGCCGCTCGTGTCGCCAGTGGTGGGCTGAAGCCCACCCTACAGGCAACGCGCTCAGGCCTGATCAGGCCCTGCGCTTGGTGCGGCCACCGGCGCTGCGGCCGCCTTGCCGGCCAGCAAGCGCGACAGCACGTCCTGCACCACCGGGCTCTTGCCCACCACACCTTCGATGGCCTTGCCCACCGACAACGACTTGGCGAACGAGTTGAAGAAGTCGCCTTCGCCGCCGACGATCTCGATCTTCGCCTTGGCCAGCGCGGTAGCCAGCACCTCGGCCTGATCCTTGGCGATGTCCTTGTTCGCAGCGATGGCGGCCATGGCCTCCTCGAAGCTCTTCTCCAGCTGCATGCGGAACTCTTCGTGCTGGCGAGCGTTGTCGCTGAGCGAATCCAGCGCGCCGAACTTCTTGCCCAGACCTTCTGCTTCGGCGTTCAGACGCTCCAACAGTACCTGCGCTTCGGCCATACCCAGATCCTGGGTGGCCTTGGCCTTGGCGGTGCCAAGTTGCTCTTCGCCACGCGCCTGGGCGCCGAGTTTCTCTTCCAGCACCTTGGCGTCGGCCAGGCCGTCTTTTTCCTTGGCAGCTGCTTGCGCTTCGGTGACACGCGCTTGCGCCAGCCCCTTCTCCTGCTCGCCCTTGGCTTCGGCGATCAGGCGCTCAGCCTGCACGCGTGCCTCGGCCAGACCTTCCTTCTCCTTGGCTGCGGCAGTGACTTCACGCACTCGCGCATCGGCCAGGCCAGGTGCGGCGCGCTCGGCTTCGATACCTTCGGCCAGTTTCTTCTTGGCTTCGGCGCTCTTGGCGGCTGCTTCCAGTTCGGCCTGGGCCAGGTTGTTGATTTCCACTGCCTTGTGTTTGGAACGGGTTTCGTCGGCTTCGGCCTGCTTGACCTGGCGCACCAGCTCCTGCTCGGCCTCGGCCTGAGCGTTGAGCACGGTGACCTGCTTCAAGCGCTCGGCCTCGGACACTTCACGCACTTCCTTGATGCGCTCTTCTTCCTGCGCCACGGTCTTCTCGACCGCAACACGCTCGCGCACCACGGCGGCGATGTTCTTGCGCTCCTCTTCCAGCGCCTTTTCCTTCTCGATGCGCTGCAGCTCGACCTCGCGCTCGCGGGAGACCACTTCCAGATCCTTGGCACGAGTAACCTTTTCCACCTCGATGACCACGGCACGCTGGCGGTTCTGCTGGGCCACTTCCACTTCGCGCTGGTGATTCTCGGCGCGGATGTCCAGTTCCTGCTGGGTCTGGATGCGGGCCTGCTCGGCCTTCAGGCGCTCTTCCTCGCGCACCTTGAGGGTCTCTGCTTCCTCACGGGCACGGATGGTCTCGATCTCGCGCTTCTGCCGCGCTTCAGCATCGGCCTGCTGACGCTCCAGCGACAGGGTCGCTTCGCGGGTTTCGACGTTCTTCTTCTTGATCGCCAGCTCTTCGTTGCGTTCCAGTTCGTTGGTGATGACGTTCTGCGCAGCGGTCAGCTCAGTGATCTTGCGGATACCTTCGGCATCGAGAATGTTGCTCGGGTCCAGCGAGTGCTTGGCGGTCTGCTCCAGGTAATCGATGGCCACGTCTTCGAGCACGTAACCGTTCAGATCGTTGCCAATCACCTCGACGATGCGATCACGGAAGTCCTGGCGATTTTCGAACAGCTGGACGAAATCGAACTGCTTGCCGACGGTCTTCAGGGCCTCGGAGAACTTGGCGTTGAACAGTTCGTTGACCGCCGCACGGTCGGAAGCACGCTCCACGCCGATGGCCTTGGCCACCTTGAGCACGTCTTCCTGGGTTTCGTTGACGCGCAGGTAGAAGGCTACGGTGATGTCGGCGCGCATGTTGTCGCGGCAGATCAGGCCATCCTTCGCGCGGCGATCGACTTCCAGGGTGATCAGGGAGATCTTCATGAACTCCTTGAGGTGGATCACCGGGTACACCAAGGAGCCGGTGAAGTGCACCTTGGGCGTCGAGCTCATGTCGTTGACGATCAGCGCGGTGCCCTGCGGAACCTTGATGTAGAAGGCCTTGAACAAGGCGATCAGGGCAATGATGAAGAGGACGACCAGCCCTGCCCCGACGATGAAGGGAATGACGTTTTCCATTACAGCTCTACTCCTTTGCTAGTTGTGCAGGCAGGTTAGGCTACGCCCCACTCTGCCAGCCCTCTGTTACGTACGAATGGTCGGCTAGACGCCGCGAAACTCTTCTTCGGTGATGATGCGATAGGCGTGTTCGGCCGCCAGGTACTCGAGCAGCACGACGCGGTCGCCGCGTTTGAAACCCAGTGCCTCGTCGGCACGTACCCGCAGGATCAAACCAGCACCGCCATCTTCCAGCACCGCCTCACCATGAGTGGCAGTAACACGGCCGCTGCGCACCACGGCCACCTGGCCCAATACCGATTTGCTGCTGACCGCCTCGATTTTGTGAAACAGCGGCCGCAGCGGCCGGCAGATTGCCGCGCACAGGGGGGCAGCCAGCACCAGGGCGCCAGCGATGATCACCAGCCCTAGCGGATAACGCAGGATGCCCAACGGCAGGTGACGCAGCAGCCATAGCTCGATGAAGTAGCAGGCGAACCAGGCAAAGAAGAACAGCAGCGTCAGCACCAGAGTGACCGGCACACCGTCGAGCTTGAGCTTGTAGAGCAGGCCGGCTAGGCCTTCGGTCTGGCCGCTACCTTCCATCATCGAATCGGCCTCGACGTCGAGCAAATCGACCTCAAGCAAACCGGCGGCGACGACCAACCAGTAGATGACCGCCACGCACAGCAGGAAGCTGTAGATAGCGGTGGGGAATGACAGAGCTGTCTGCAGGAAGAGTTCCATGGCTTTCCTTTTCCCGAATCCATACGGCAGGTGCGATGGTTCGCACCTGCCGATTCATGCGCCTCTGATCAGGCCTTGGACTTGTCCTTCAGCCTGGCCAGCACGCTGTCGGCGCTGGCGTTGTCGGCCTTGATGCCAGCCGCACGCAGCTTGGCTTCCAGCGAATCGTCCGGCGCGCTGGTGGCAGCCAGTTCAGCCGAAGCCTCCATCTTCGCCGCACGCTCGGCCTGCTTCTGCTTGATGCGCTCGAGCGACTCGACCGCCGTCTGCAGCTTGGCTTGCGAGCCACCGTAGCGCTGAGCCACAGCCATTTGCGCCTTCTGCACGCTTTCGGTGGCCTTGACCGTATCCACCTGCTGCTTGAGGCGCTTGATGTTGCCTTCAGCCTGGGTCACGGCCTTGCGCAACTGGGCTACGCTGGCGGCGAAGCCTTCAGCCTGCTCACGCTCACTGGCCTGTTCGATTTCCAGGTTGGCGATCTTCTCGGCGACTTCCTTGGCCAGTGTCTCGTTACCCGCGTCCAGTGCCTTCAGCGCGTACTGTTCGTACTCGGCGATGCTCGCTGCGCTCTTGTCTACCTTGTCGCTGGCCAGCTTCTGCTTGGCCATGATCTCGGCCAGCGCTTCCTTGGACTTGCGCAGCTCGACATCAGCGTCGCGAATTTCCTGATCGAGGATACGCAGGGCCTGACTATCGACCACCGCCTCACCTACTTCATTGGCGCCGCCACGCAGCGCCGTCAGCATTTTGCTCCAGACATTCATCGTCTTCTCTCCTCTCAGGCGCCGGACTTGAGGAAGCCTTCATAGGCTTCGGTGGCCTTGATCACGTTGTCCGCCAGCAACTCGATTTCGAACACCACATCGGACAAGGTCGAGGACGAGCTCAACGCGCCGAACATGGTGTAGCAATCGCGCCCGTCGACCATTTTCTCCAGGCCTATGGACGACAGCGGGAACAGCTTGTGGGTACGCAGTACTTCTTCGTTGAAGGTTGCCGCATCCTTGACGTCCGCCGCCGGCCAAAGCAGCGCCTCGACGATGATCTGCTCACCGAATACAGCGATGAACAACGGCAGGTCGCCGTACTCACGCATGGTGATGTGCAGGCTGGCATCGGCACCTTGAATCAGCTCGATACTGGCCTGAGCGCTTTGGAACAGTTCCGTTGCCGCCAGCGCTTCATGCAGCGCCTGGGCGGTCCAAACTTGAGGCATGCTCATACCCTCCTCCTTCTCCATCGAAGCCAGCAGTGACTGTGGCTGGCGCAGTTTGCGCTCGAACGCGACCAACAACGGCGCATGCTCGGGCAAGATCCAGACTTCCTTCTTGATCAACCCCTGCTCACGCAGACGCTGACGATAAAGACGCTGGTAATGGGCTGATGATTTATTGTCCATGAAAGGCAGACTAGACCCTTACATGTGAACATGTAAAGAACTCACATGTGATAAATGTGATGCCGTTCGTCAGACGAGCGCGCAGCCGTCATCCTCGGCGCAAGGCCACCGAAAAGCGGACTGGAATGGGAAGAAGAGAGGCAGGCACCTGGGCTCATCCATGATTCGGCTAAAACGCATCCATTCGCGAAGTGTCGAATTAAACCCCAGGTACCTTCGTTGCGCACGCAAAAAAGCGCTAACCGGGTCTCAGTTATGACCGCCAACCCGAGAGAAAGACAGTGCCATGAATGAACTCCCACCCGCTGTACGCCAGCTCGTGCATGCTGGCCAACGTCAGGCCGCCATCGACCTGCTGAGCGAATACCTGGCCAACGATCAGCAGGAAGCCGAACGCCGTATCGATCAATACCTGGAAAACGATCCACCCGTGCATCTGCGCGGCGCAGGCGTCGTGCGAGCCAGTCGCCTGAACGCGCTGATCTGGCTGATCCTGATCATCCTGATGGCGTTACTGGCACTGATCTTCGCCCTCTGAGCCAGCCACAAACGAAACCGGCGCCACAAGGGCGCCGGTTTCATCGAAGCAGAGCGCCTCAGAGCGGCTTGCCGCGATTACCGTGAGCCGCGACGAACTGCTGCACGGTCTTCAGGTCATTGGCCAGCACGGTGCAGCGCTCCTCGCGCTGGAACAGATCGGTCAGGTGCGCCGGCAACGCAGGGACTGCATCGATGCCGGCCCTTTCCACCGCCTCTGGGAATTTGACCGGGTGCGCGGTACCCAGCACCACCATCGGCGTCGCCAGGCTGCGACGGCACTCACGCGCGGCGCGCACACCAATGGCAGTGTGCGGATCGAGCAGCTCGCCGCACTCCTTGTACACCTCGGTGATGGTTTCGCAGGTCTGCTCGTCATCCACCGCCAGCGAATCGAACAGCTTGCGCGCTTCGGTCCAGCGATCTTCGTCGACACTGAAACCGCCGCCCTGCTTGAAGCTGTCCATCAGGCTGGCGATGGCTGCACCGTTGCGACCGTGCAGGTCGAACAGCAGGCGCTCGAAGTTGGACGAGACCATGATGTCCATCGACGGCGACAAGGTCGCGTGCAGGGTTTCCTTGACGTACTGATTGCCGCTCATGAAGCGGTGCAGGATGTCGTTGCGGTTGGTGGCGACGATCAACTGGCTGACCGGCAGGCCCATGTTGCGCGCCAGGTAACCAGCAAAGATGTCGCCGAAGTTGCCGGTCGGCACCGAGAAGGCGATGGAGCGCGCCGGGCCGCCGAGCTGCAGCGCAGCATGGAAGTAGTAAACGATCTGGGCCATGATCCGCGCCCAGTTGATCGAGTTGACCGCCACCAGGCGCGTGCCCTTGAGGAAGCCCTGGTCGGCGAAGCTGGCCTTGACCATCTCCTGGCAGTCGTCGAAGTTGCCTTCGATGGCGATGTTGTGGATGTTCTCACCCAAAATAGTGGTCATCTGCCGACGCTGCACCTCGGACACACGGTTGTGCGGGTGCATGATGAAGATGTCAACGTTATCGCAGGCCTTGCAGCCTTCGATGGCCGCCGAGCCGGTGTCGCCGGAAGTGGCGCCCATGATCACCACGCGCTCGCCGCGCTTGGCCAATACGTGATCGAGCAGGCGGCCGAGCAGTTGCAGGGCGAAATCCTTGAACGCCAGGGTCGGACCATGGAACAGCTCGAGCACCCACTCGTTACCGTTGAGCTGACGCAGCGGCGCAACGGCGTTGTGCTCGAATACACCGTAGGTTTCTTCGAGGATCTTCTTGAAATCGGCATCGGCGATGGAGCCGGCAACGAACGGGCGCATCACTCGGAAGGCCAGCTCGTGATACGGCAGACCGGCCCAGGAAGCGATTTCCTCGACGGTGAAACGCGGCAGATTCTCCGGCACGTAGAGGCCACCATCGCTGGCCAGGCCAGCCAGCAGCACGTCTTCGAAAGTCAGGGCCGGCGCCTGGCCGCGGGTACTGATATAGCGCATGGGATAAACCTTCGTTCGGCTGCACCCGCCGGCCTGCGCCGGCGGGTGGTCACGGGATTAGTTGAGCTGTTCGACGCGCAGACGCATGACCGGCGAGGTCACGCCATCCAGCGCTTCCATGGCGGCGATGGCCTCGATGATACGCGCCTCGACCACGCGATGGGTCACGAGGATCATCGGCACCAGGCCGTCCTGCTCTTCGACCTCCTTCTGCATGATCGACTCGATGTTGATACCGCGCTCCGAGAGGATGCTCGCCACCTGAGCCAGCACACCCGGATGATCCTTGGCCTGGATGCGCAGGTAATAGGCACTTTCGCACTCGGCGATGGGCAGGATCGGGTGATCGGACAGCGAGTCTGGCTGGAAGGCCAGGTGCGGCACGCGGTTGGTCGGGTCGGTGGTCAACGCACGCACCACGTCCACCAAATCGGCAACCACTGCCGAAGCAGTCGGCTCCATGCCGGCACCAGCGCCGTAATACAGAGTGCTGCCAACCGCATCGCCATTGACCATTACTGCATTCATCACGCCATTGACGTTGGCGATCAAGCGGTCGTCCGGGATCAGCGTCGGATGCACGCGCAGCTCGATGCCGGCCTCGGTGCGACGCGCCACACCCAGGTGCTTGATGCGATAGCCCAGCGCTTCGGCGTAGTTCACGTCGGCCGTGGTCAGCTTGGTGATGCCTTCGGTGTAGGCCTTGTCGAACTGCAGCGGGATGCCGAAGGCGATGGACGCCAGGATGGTCAGCTTGTGCGCGGCATCGATACCTTCGACGTCGAAAGTCGGATCGGCTTCGGCATAACCCAGCGCCTGCGCTTCCTTGAGCACGTCCTCGAAGGCACGGCCCTTCTCACGCATCTCGGTGAGGATGAAGTTGCCGGTACCGTTGATGATGCCGGCCAGCCAGTTGATGCGGTTGGCCGACAGGCCTTCGCGGATCGCCTTGATCACCGGAATACCGCCAGCCACGGCAGCTTCGAAGGCGACGATAACGCCCTTCTCACGTGCCTTGGCGAAGATCTCGTTACCGTGCACCGCGATCAGCGCCTTGTTGGCGGTGACCACATGCTTGCCATTCTCGATGGCCTTGAGCACCAGCTCCTTGGCCAGGGTGTAGCCACCGATCAGCTCGATGACGATATCGATCTCGGGGTTGTTGACCAGCTCGAACACATCGCTGGTCATGGTAATGCCGGTGGTGTCGTACTGAGGCTTGGGCGAGCGAATGGCGATCTGGGCAATCTCGATGCCGCGACCGGCGCGCCGAGTAATCTCCTCGGCATTGCGCTTGAGTACATTCAACGTACCGCCACCGACGGTGCCCAACCCACAGATGCCTACTTTGACCGGCTTCACACTCAATTCCCCATCAGCACTGCACGAAACGGCCGGAGCATGCCCCGGCCGCAGATAAAGAGCCGCACCTTACGAAGCGGCTGTTTGTTAGTCAATCCGCACTCAGTCGTTTGACTCCAAAGCTATTTTGGCCAGCTGCGGCGCCGGCTGGTAACCCGGAATCATCTTGCCGTTGGCCAGGACGATGGCCGGCGTGCCGTTGACCCCGATCATCTGACCAAGCTGATATTGCTTGGCCACTGGGTTATCGCAAGTAGCGTCAGCAACGCTCTGGCGAGTCTTGGCGCGATTCATGGCGTCCTGCTGATCCTTGGCGCACCAGACGCTGACCAGCTCCTTGGCCGCCGGACTGTTCAGGCCCTGGCGCGGAAAAGCCACATAACGCACTTCGACGCCCAGACGGTTGAGCTCCGGTACTTCACTGTGCAGCTTCTGGCAATAACCGCAGTCGGTATCGGTGAAGACGGTGATATGGGTCTTCGGCGCCTTGGGCGCGAACACCACCATTTCCTTGGCAGGAATGGCGTTGATCTGCTGTGCCACCGCACGGCTTTCTTCGATCTCGGTCAGGTTCACGGCCTTGCCGTCCTTGACCTGGAACAGATAGCCCTGGATCAGGAACTGACCATCGGCACTGGTGTAGAGCTGACGCCCTCCCTCCAGTTGAACCTGATAGATACCGGTCATCGGGCTCTCGGCGATGGCCTCGATAGGCAGGTTGGCGTCGAGCGACTTGAGCGACTGGCGAATGGCCTGATCGGGGTCGGCAGCCAGGGTGACGCTACTGCCCAGCGCGAGTGCCAGGGCAATGGAAATACGGGTCAGTGACATGAACACTCCTGTCGAAAGACGGACCGGTGAAAATCGTCACAGCCTACCACAGATGGCGCCCCAGGCAGCTGATCAGGTGCACACAGCGCACCGACCTGCCGGCGAAGCACTCAATATCCGCGACGAGCGCCAGAGCAAACATCGAACCGAGCCGCGCTTATGCCAATAAGCGCAAGATGGTATAGCTAAATCTTCCATGCGTTTATCTTGCGCGCTAATGTTTTGCGCAATATAGTTCGCTCCATGGAAACGGTTAGCTCGCAAAAGATTAGCAAGCCAATCCATCCCTAACTCACCGACAAGGATCAATGCCATGACTATCGAAAACGTTCTCTACCGTGCAACCGCTGAAGCCTTTGGTGGCCGT